>CAKZKB010000202.1 GCA_937121005.1 uncultured cyanobacterium
ATTTTAGATTTTAGATTTTGGATTGACCTCGGGCTTTAGCCCAAGGCTTGGAGTGCCGAATCATTGAATGTCGTTCATCGTTGCGGTGGGGTAAAAAACTGCTGGTAGTCGGACAGCAACCAAGGGGGCAGTGCATTTTCCGCGTTGGGAATTTGTAGCTTATCCTGGGGACAGTAGAGCATGGCTCCCAACAAACAATTGAGGGCTTTCGGGTGATTGGCTCCCTGCTGCAAGTTGGCTCCTAACTGAGCGAAAAAGGCTTGCTCCTCGGGGGTCATGTCTTCATTTTTGAGGTTGCTGGTGAGGAGGGCTTTTTGCGATCGCCCTGCGTCTCCCTCGTACAAACTTTGTAGCTGTTGCGGGGGCAAACTCAACCAAAAATCGGCAAGCTGGCGGCGCAACAAGCGCAGGCGATCGCGGTTGGCGGTGTCTGTAGGAACGCTGCGGTGGCGATCGGCGGTTTCAAATACCATCTGATAGAATTGGGAACTGGCAGGGTGAGGAACCGACTGGATCTGACTGGCGGCGGTTTTTCCTTCAAACCAGCGTTCGTAGTCTTCCACTAACCAACCGGGAAGGCGATCGCGGGCATCGCGAATGCGGAAGTTGGCTGGGGTATGATAGGGCATTGCTGCTATTACGGCATTTAAGGCTTGGGGATGAATTAACCCCGCCGCTTGGGTGACAAATTGTTGTTTGAAGGTTTCTTCTGCACTTGTTAGGGGTTCTTTTGCAAAACCACATCCTAATAAGGCTTTGTAGGCTTTGCCAAAATCGCCGTTATAGGTCGATTCTAACTGCTCGACGGGCAAACTCAGCCAATAGGCAGCCACTTGGCGGCGCAGCGATCGCAGTTCCTCGATAATTCCCATGTCGGATGGATCGATATGATACAAGTTAACGCACCCGACAAGGCGGTTGAGGAATTTGACATCGACGACGGGCACTTCCGTCTGTTCTGGCGATATCGGTTCTGGTGGTGGGGAACTGGAAGTTGCGGACTCGAAAATTTTGGCGTAGTCGGGAAACAGCCAAACAGGAAGGCGATCGCGGGCGTTTTCCACCTTCATAGTTCCAGCCGTATAATACAGCATGGCTCCCATAAACGCATTGACGGCTTGCGGATGTTTGAACCCGATTCCTTGCTGGGTTAGCTGTTGCTTGAAGGTGTCTTCCTCTGGAGTCAGAGATTGGTTTTGAATGCCACTTTTCAGCACAGCTTTGTAGGCTTTCCCCGCATCGCCAGCATAACTCGTTTCTAACTTGTCGGTAGGGATATTGAGCCAAAACTCTGCCAGTTGGCGGCGAATTTGGCGCAGTTCGGCAACGGTGGCTTCTTTTGTCGGATCGATTTCGTAGAGGTTGGCATACTCGATGGCGCGATCGAACAAACCGCGATCGTTCGCATGGGGCGCAACGGTTTCAGCCGCCACATTAACAGTATTGGGGGTGACAGTAGCAGTTTTTTCTTCACTGCTAATTGCTACGCCATCGCTCTCGAAGACTTGCTGGTAATCGGCTAACAACCAGCGAGGTAAACGAGTGGCAGCATCGCGAACTTTTAAGGTTCCCGGAGCCGAGTATAACATGGCTCCTAGCATGGCATTCGTGGCTTGGGGATGGGTTAATCCCGCCGCCTGTTGGGTTAACTGCTGTTTGAAGGTGGCTTCTTCAGGGGTTAGCGGTTCGCTTAAAAAACCGCATTTCAGCACGTATTTGTAGGCTTTACCGACTTCGGTGTTGTAAGTGGGTTCTAGCTGCGCCGTCGGCAGGTTTAACCAAAACTCTGCTAGTTGGCGGCGAATTTGGCGCAATTCTTCGATAATGGATTGTTCTTCGGGATCGATTTCGTAGAGGTTGGCACAGCCGATCGCCCGATTTGTAAACACGCGATCGAGGGTCGAAACTTCTACTGTCTCGCTGGTGGCGCGTGGCGTTTTGCCTAGCAAGTCTTCAAACAGCTGCCCCATTTTTTGCGAGTGCGATCGACTGTCTAGAAACGGTGCAGTCGGCATTTTCTGCTGAATTTCGACCCGTTTTTGTTGGCGCAGTTGCGGGTTATTTGCCAAAGATGCTGCCAGTTGGATGTAGCTGCTTTCATCCTTAGCAATCAGATCGGTAATCTGTAGTTCGCGCAATAAAGAAGCCGACTGTCGGAAGCGTTGTTCGTTCCCTTCCATGGCGACAATTGGCAAGCCAACCCGCAAGGGATCGAGAACAGAAGCGGCTCCCGAATAGGGATAGGAGTCGAGATAAATATCGGCAACTTCTAGGCATTTTCGCACGTCGGCGGCGCTAGGTAAAGGGTTAACAATGACGACGCGATTCGCCGCGACATTATATTTCCGTAACGCGGCTTTCAAGTTGACCACAAACGGCATTTCTAGCTGCGGGTGGCGACCCCAATTCGGCCCGAATGGGTATAAAACCAGCATGGAATTGGGGACGGTAGAGAGTAGTTTTGCCCAAGTTTCTCGAACTTCGGGATTCAGCTTGCGGAAGTTTGCACCAGAGATAAAAATGGTGGTGCTTTCGCTAGCTCCCCAACTGGCGCGATCGACGACAATTGTGGCGGCTTCTTCCGTTTGCGGGTAGCTAAAACACAACCCAGAACTGTCTAAAAGTGCCAGTTTTTCAGTATAGTAGGCTTGCAGGTTCGCATCGGGAATGCCCAGTTTGCCAGCAATATAGTAATCGATATTCCGCATTCCCGTTGTCACCGGAGCCGACAGGGAGATGGTTTGAACGCGAGCCAAACGGTGCAATGCTAACAAGGTAATCGGATACGATCGCGCTGTGACGTTCGTCCCAATTAACAGAATATCCAAGTCGTCGTTGCGAACATTTTGCACGTTTTGGGCGAGATTCGTTCCCGTCAGTGCGGTGAAGCGATCGCTGCGTTGGCGACAGTAGGTTTCTGTGGCATCTCCGGTTTCTTGCATCGCATAGAGATAAATTTCAAAGCGATCGCGATCGAGATGCTCGAATGCAGGTAACACAGTAAAGGTTTCAGCACTGGGAGAAAAATGAGATGCCAAAATACCGACGCGAATTTTACTGCGGTTGCCCCGATCGCCAAACGTATAGTCGAGTTGAAATCCTCGCTTGCTGAGGAACTGCTCTAAAATTTGCGATCGCTGTTTTTGGGGTTGGAGTTGGTCGCGATCGCTGAAACACAAAGGCGTATAATTGGCTAGGTTGCCAAACACTTCCACCACTTTTTGCCAAGTGGGGTTATCTGGGTTGTTGAGAATATTTTCGTGCAGGTAACTCGTCCAACCCGCGAAAAATTCGTAGTAGCGATCGACTTCTCCGAGTTCCTCAAACAGTCGAGGCGACTCGAACATACATTGTAAGTACGCCTCAACAAACCAGTTGGGAACGGGTGCTTTTTGGTAGCGAATCGGCAATTGGTGCGGATAGCAGTATAGCATCCCTGCTAGTAAATTTCCAATGGCATTGGGAGCGCTCAATCCTGGCGAGACGCGATCGCGAATGCCATCGAGAAACGCTTTTTCTGCATCCGAAATCGGCTCGTTTTTAATCCCGCTAGCGGCGACAGTCTTCTGTACCATGCCTAAATTACCGACATAACTCGTCGCCAGTTCGTTATCCGATTGCATATCGACATACGCTTG
>CAKZKB010000203.1 GCA_937121005.1 uncultured cyanobacterium
CAAATCGCGAGTAGCAGTACTCCGCATGGTCGCATTGGCCAGCACTAATCCTGCGATTTGATCCATCGCCTGGGGCTGGTCAGGAAATAGATTTTCCACTGCCCTGACCAACTGCACACCGGGCTGCAAAGACTCCGCCACCAACTCCTGGCAGCGGTTCAGCAGCCCCGCCAGAATGTCCTCTGGGAGGGCAGTGGGCAAAGGCAGCGATCGCAACTGCACTAGCCAAGGTTGGGCACTGGCAGTCGCCAGTTCTACAGGGTAGTCCGTCACACTCGATTCCCAGGGAAACAGGGGCGGATTTTGCTCGATTTCGGCTTGCAGCCGACGTTTGATTAGGGCGTAAAAACGGTGTTGCACGGTGAGTCGCTCTCCTAGTGTGGTTGGTTCGCTCTCGAAGCTCGCGCCCTCCACATCGGACGCGGCATCAGTAACATTGCCGAATTCGGCGGCTCTGTTGGGGGGAAACGGCGGTAACGTTTCAGTAGATTCGCCGAAGAGCCAAGCCAGAAAACGGCGATCGAAAGTCTCGTCATCCCGATTCGATTCCTTATTCATACTTAGATGTCCCTTCTCCGGACGCTCGATCGTTACGAATTTCCCAGGCTCGTTTGAGTAAATCGAACCATTGCTTTTTGAGACGGGCGACGCTACAGCCCAATTCCTCGGCAATTTCGCCATCGGACGCGCTCCCTTGTTTTAACTCTAACAGGTGTTGCTGGCTCGGGGTCGCTTGTTCTAAAAAGATTTGCCACTGGCTGGCGGTAAGACCCAAATTGCGATCGAGATCCGCATCTAACCATTGATGTACCAACTCCCAATTGTGGGAGAGAGCGAAGCGAATCAAATGGTATTTAAATCGCTGTTGCAAGTAGTCGCGCTGGCGGGGGGTGAGACCCAAAATGGCTTCGATTTCGGCAGTAGACAAATCGGCCAAGCGCAAAACGAAGTAGTTGGCGCAATCGTAATGGTTGTTGCTTTCGAGATAGCCGACCAGTTCGTCGATTACCTTTTGATGCAGGTTGGCTTCGCCGGGATCGGTGGCGCGATCGACGCTTTGTTCGCGGATTTGAGCCACGATCGCGTCATTCCACGTATAGTCCGAATCTCCCGCACCCACTTCGGCTGTTTGTTCGATATCCACCGACAGTTCCGGCGGTTGCTGTTGGGAAAAGGTTTGCGCCCGCAACACAATTAACTGTTGGCTGCGGCCGCCGGGAAGGGAAATTCGCCGCTTGGCGTAGCGTTGGGTAAAGGCCATGTATTCGGCCAACTCCAACAACACGCGCGGCGAATAGGTGCGATCGAGTTGGGTTTCTCGTCGCAACGCATTCAGTGACTCGGCGTAGAATCCTTGTAGAAAGTCTTCGATGAGTAGCAAGCGCCCTTGATAGGAGGTTTGTAACTGCGGTGGGGCCACGTAGCGATAGACGATCGCGCTCAGGCGACCGTGCAGTTCCACGCGCCCGGCCCGCGAGCCGAGTTTGTAGTAGGCTAAGCACTGTTGCAAGCGATGGCGGCCGAGTTTGGTTGCCCAAGCCTCCACATCCCCCGAAGATTGGATATGCTGGCTTTGCTCGCAGATCCGCGATACTTCATCGAGAATGCGATCGGCCACCTCCCCACAGACGCGATCGCTGCTGCGAGTGGACTGGTTGAGTTCGCTATACAGCAGTTGAAAGACTGCTTCCACGCTTGCGCTCTTCTCCCCATTGAATTCGCCGCCAGCAAATGCCAGACAATTGCTTATACGGCGATCGCGGCCGGGGATCGGGAAGTCGCTGCCCTCGAAATTAAGCCCGCCTCGGACGGGCAGCCCGCCGCATAGCCTGCACGTAGCGCTTAGCGACTCGCGTTGGGTATTATTTTTCTGGCCAACCTAGGAAATTTCTGCGGGAAATAGTATCATCCTAATGCACAGAGATCGATGTTGTGCGAGTAACGAATTGTGCCAATCCCGTAACCATCTTGCTCGCGATCGTTAACAAATTCTTGCGAAGGGTAAAATGCCTTAATTTCCTGGTAAAATTGGGGTACGCCACCCGTATAGCGAGGGGTAGAAATGCCATAGCGAGCATTGTAGTCAGGAACGATATCGTGAAAGACGACGATGCCATTTTCGGCTATGAGGTGGCGGTAGGCGAAGAAGTCACCGCGCACGCCATTGTAGCTATGATCGCCATCGATAAACAGCAGATCGATTTTTTTACCGTTTAACAAACATTCGACTTTGGCGATCGTCTTGGGGTCTTGAGACAAGCCATCAATGTAGTGACTTTGGCGATCGGGGGCAGCCAGTTGACGCAACAAGGATTTCTGTTTAACATAGAGATCGATGCCGATGGACAAAGAAACAGAGGGAAGCAATCGCCCCAAGAGAAAATGCGTTCCACCATGGGCGATGCCAATTTCACAAATGGTGTCCGGTTGGGTCGATCGCGCAAATTCAATGAAGGCTAAAATCTCTTCGCGAATTTGCATCGATTTGAGATAGCGATCGGAAAAGTCAAAATAGTCTTCAGGCGATCGACAGTTTGCGATTTGCGCTTGCAGATCGTCATCCTGTCCTCTTTTCCCGGTATCTTGAAGTCGGAGGATCGCTTTGCGAAGGTTGGTTTTGATAGCAACAGGAACGCGATCGTTGCGCTCGATCGCTTGCCAGTATAATTGTTTTAGGGGATTATGTTTTAAGGGCTTAGCCATCTCGATGGTTAGATTGTATCATGTTAATGGGAAATGCGAGGGCAACGATTCGCAAGCGATACCAGACAAAAACGCTCAAGGCGACATTAGAAAGAAAGAGGGTAATCGTAGTAGCGATCGCGGCTCCCATGGCCCCATAATGGGGAATAAGAATGCCATTGAGTGCCAAGTTGACGATCGCGCTTGCACCCAATACTCGCGCTGTATCTCGATGATACCCCGTCACGTACAACAACGGCTCCACCGATCCCGTGAGCGCGTTGATCAGTTGACCGACAATTAAGACAACTAAAATGGGATAGGATGCGATAAACTCAACCCCGAATAGATGCAAAAACCAGCGTCCGCAGATCGTTAAAAAGATTCCGGAAGCTAGAGAAATATAGAAGACAGCGCAGGCTCCTAGGCTGACGGTTTTTTGCAGTTCGGCGCGATCGCCGCGAGCGTGAAGTTTGGCTGCTAAAGGAGATTGTACCACATCCACCGCCGCTAAAAAGAAAATTAACAGTTTCGAGAGGCGGCTGGCGGCAAAATACAATCCGGCTTCTGTGGTGCCCACCAACAATCCTAACATAATTGTGTCCATTTGCGACAGCATTAAACCGAAACCCATGACCAGCATGGTCGATCGCGCCGTCTCGTTCCACTCGCGGTCGTGGTTTTGCCGAGTCGCCGTGCGAACTGGCGGCGGTAGTGCCTTGGCGATCCACCACAATAGTACCCCTAATGCCATCGGCATCGCCACTAAATGTAAAATGGCGATCGTCCTAGCATCCAGAGGAACAGAAGGACTTTGCGCGAGAATTGCCGCCCCACCTAAAACGATGGCAGGAATTAAAACATCGTGAGGAACGGGCGATCGCACGACTTTTTGTAATCCTTGTAACTGCCGTTGCGCGAGATGGACGATAGCAAAAAGAGGTAAAATTAAACTCGCGATCGCGAACGTTTGATACAATTCTAAACCTAGAACATGGCGAAGCGAACGAACCACTAAAAATAGACTAATAGCGATGGCTGTAGAAATCGCGATCGTCCGACGCCAGCTATAGCGAAAAAATCCTGTTAACGCCCCCCATTCCCCGTTCGCACAGTAAGTCGCAACGAAGCGTAACGAGGCAATATCGAAGCCCCATTTTGCCGGAATAACCAACAAATTGAGCCAAGTAAAAACATAAACGTAATTGCCATAACTGACGACACCCAACCAACTTGCCAGCAAAATTTGAGCGATAAACGCGATCCCCGTGCCGATAATTTTAACCGCAAAACTCGCGATCGCGCCGCGCAATAAAAACCCGCGCGTACCTTCTCGCTTATCCATCGGGAAACTGCCAACAAGCGATCGTTTCTACATCTTGACTCCCACAAGTACAGGGTTCGCGATCGCTAGCAACCCACTCGCGATCGCACCGACGACAGTGACAGAAAATATTGTTGCGGTTGGCGGTAGTTATTTTCGATCGCCAAAGCTGCAACTCATCGCGATCGCCATCAGAAAATTGACTCATCCCACCTCCTGAATAACCCAACAGATCTCCTCTAGTTTACCATAAACTCCCTGTAACTATTAATGTTTGTGCCTTTGTTGTTCCATAAAATTACCACTCCTCACGGCGATCGCGCGATGTTTCCCAGTCGTCTTCGATATCTTCTTGTCGATCGTCAAAGACAAGATCGGTAGGAGAAGGCGATCGATCGCTGCTAGCAAACTCCTCAAAATATTCGTCCTCGTACTCGTACCCCTCATCTTCCTCCAAACGCGCCTCCATTTGCAAGGGTTCTACTACTTTAGCGATCGCATCCTTCACAAAAGCCTTCATAAATGCCTCCTTTTTCACTAATTGAAACTGGCGCTTCACCACTTCCGTAATCCCGCCATCTCCCCAATCCCCATCTTGGCGAAAATACTCGATAAAACTTTTACCTGCAATGCGCGTTAAATAAGCAGCCGTCACCCCTTGCACCGCCTTCCCCACTAACAGCGTTCCCAAATGAAATTGTAACGCCGTCGCCACTGCTTGAATCGCTCCTTTCACCACCCCCAAACTCACCAAAGTCTTCCCTAAAGAGAGTGCCAACTCTCGTCCGCGTTCCATGTCCAATTCGCAGCCATAGACTTTCCCGAGTTCGACTACCATTTGGGCGTTCACTGCTGCTGTCGCCAACAGATCGATACCGGGAACGGGAGTGCAAGCGATCGCCACTGCACCGATCCATTGATAGCGATCGACAATTTTTTCCGCTTGCCGCCGTCGCTGCATTTCTAACAGACGGCGCGTCTCGTCTCCTAACCGTTGAGACTGCAATAAAATATTGTCAGCAATTAAATCTTCTCCTTCGGCACGCAACACGGCAACGATACGACGAACGAGGGGCATAATATCGGGATCGGGAGAAAACTGTTCTCCCGTCTCCAATTCAACAGGTAGCGGGTTAGCGGTAGCAGCCACCACATCGCGCGGGCGAATAAAGCTCTTAACCCGCGATCGCAATTTTGCTAAAATGGCTTCGCGATCCTCATCCGTATACAAATCGATCTTGTTAAATACCAGCAGCGATCGCTTTCCCATCACCGCCAACACTTTAAGCGGTTCGTATTCCGATAAACTGATGTCGTTGTCTACAACAAATAACAGCAAGTCCGCTTCCGTTGCCAGCCGCCGCGCCATTTCTCCTCGTTCCGTCCCGGCAATTCCCGCCTCTAAAATTCCTGGCGTGTCGGTAATAATGACTTCGCGAGTTAATCCCTTCAGTTTGAGGGCGTAAGTTGCCCCTTCTTGGGTGGTTCCCATGGGTGCAGAAACTCGCCCCAACACGCGCCCTAACAGTGCGTTCACCAGAGACGTTTTGCCCGCCGAACCCGTACCGAAAACGACAATTTGTACGTCTCCCCTGGCCACATTCGCTTCAATTTCTCGCGATCGACTCAGCAAGACTCGCCGCGTCACTTCGTCGTGAATGTGCGTCACCTGCTTGCGAACGGCTTCTAAAGTTTGCGAAACCGCTTCCGGTTTGGTTTGCGGTGGTTTGGGAGAGTGGCGGCGGCGTTTTCGTTTAGGTTTCCATAGCGGTTGCAAGTAGGAAACGAGAACGGCAATCAGAACGCCGACAACAATTAAAATTAATAATAATAAAAGATTGGCCAGCAATGGCGAACCCGAGGCCCACAAAATTTGGCTGTACAACCCCGCAACGGAGGAAATTAGCCAGATCGCCAACCCTAAGACGATGCTGATACCAATTGTTAGTGCCAGTAGTCGCGATCGCGGCATGGGAAACGGGGAGATTGAAACTCTAACTGTTTATTATACCAATTTTTCAGGGTGACGAACTAACTCTGTCCCATCAAATTGATGCGATCGTTGAGGCGATCGAGGGTTTGGCGAAATTGAGGGTCTTTGTCTTTGAGTTTTTCCACTTTTTCGCAGCTATACAGTACCGTCGTGTGGTCTTTTCCGCCAAACTCATCGCCAATTTTTGGCAAACTTAAATCGGTATGTTGGCGCATCAAATACATGGCAATTTGTCGCGCTTGGCTAATTTCTCGCCGCCGCGAGTTGCCTTTGAGATCGTCAATGGCAACATTAAAGTTTTCGCTGACGGCTTTTAAAACCGCATCCGGGGAGGCTTCGATCGTTTCTACAGGTGGGTTGAGAACCGGGGCAATATTTTCGACTGTCATTGACAAGCCGGAAATGGAAAGATAGGCCACGGCTCGAATTAAAGCACCTTCGAGTTCTCGAATATTAGACGTATAAGTGGCGGCAATATATTCGATGACATCGCGGGGCAAGCGCATATTTTCGTATTCGGCTTTTTTCTGTAAAATGGCCATGCGCGTCTCGAAGTCTGGAGCCTGAATATCGGCAATTAACCCCATAGAAAAGCGCGAACACAAGCGTTCTTGCAAGCGAGGAATTTGCGTAGGCGGACGATCGGACGCGATGACGACTTGCTTGCCCGCTTCGTGGAGAGTATTAAAGGTATGAAAAAATTCTTCTTGGGTGTATTCTTTGCCCTCGATAAACTGTATATCGTCTACCAGAAGCACGTCTGCGGCTCGGTAATGGTCGCGGAAACTCTGCATCTTGTCGCGACGGATGGCAGAGATCAAGTCATTGGTAAAGCGTTCGGTCGAAACATAGAAGACGCGAGAATTGATATCAATTTCGTAACGATAGTGTCCGATCGCCTGCATGAGATGGGTTTTTCCCAACCCTACGCCACCGCATAAAAATAAAGGATTGAATTCACGTCCCGGATACTCCGCCACTGCCAAAGAAGCGGCGTGGGCCATGCGATTGTTAGCCCCGACGACGAAGCGAGAAAATAAATATTTGGGGTTGAGTTCTGAGGGTTTAGGTGGTAAACTGGTGACAGTCGGATTTGGAGAAGGAACGGGCCAGAGCGGATCCTCTTCTGTGGCACTGGGTTCGTCTCCTTTGGCGGCGATCAATTGAATCTCGATGGCGCGATCGCAAATGTCGCTCGCCACATCAGCGATCGTCTGAAGATAGTATTTTTGTAACCAGTTACGGGCGAAAGGGTTCGGCGTGCGAACGGTCAACGTTTCCCCATCAAAGGCGGTGGCACTGGCAGTTTTAATCCACGTCTCGAAGGTGGGACGACTGAGTTGAAGCTGCAAGCGTTCCAGAACTCGTTCCCATAAATTTTCCGGTGACAAATTCACGGACATTTCCTCCCCAGACGATCGCCAGCCTCCGCAGTCTTAGTCTACCAAATTTCGCGTTAAAATTGTTTGACCTCATCAAAAGACTCATAAATCAGATTTCATCGTTGCAATACACTCTCGTAAATCGCCTAGTTTAGTTTGGACAATATCCCAGATTACTTCGTACTCAACGGCAAAGTAAGTATGGGCAAGAATGTCTCGCAATCCGGCAATCTTGCGCCATTCAATTTGGGAATATCGATCGCGCATTTCAGTGGGGATATTTTTTACAGCTTCGCCAATGATTTGCAGGTTACGGGCAACTGCGTCGAAGGTACGCTCGTCGGCAACAAAGGTTTCCCAGGTCATGTCATCAGTGTAGCGCTGGATTTTAGCGATACTGGCGAGAATGTCATCTAGGTAGAGGACGAGATTGCGCGACATAAATATAAATAGTCTCCTCTAGAACTGTATCGGTAATTTGGGGTTTCAGGGAGTGCTTGGTTACTAAATCTACAGGTTTGCCAAACAGGTCTTCTAGAAAGATTTTGAGATCCATGTAGAGGTCGAAGGTCGTCGAGCCTTCAAATTCCACCAGGAAGTCTAAGTCGCTCTGGGCCGTGGCTTCGTTGCGGGCAGTGGAGCCGAAAAGCGCCAGGGTTTTGATTTTGAACTGGGCGAACAAATGGGGCTGTTCTCGCAAGGTGTGGAGAACCGTTTCGGCAGTGAGCGATCGCGCGTCTGTTTTGCTGACCATAAGTTGACCTCAGACTTTTTGTAATCATCAGCCGATACTATTCTATTGCCCGCCGACAAAACAAGCGTCGATGTTCGGGAGTCGTACCGTAGCGTTTTAACGCGGCGCGATGCTTGGCAGTTCCGTATCCTTTATTGTTGGCTAAG
>CAKZKB010000204.1 GCA_937121005.1 uncultured cyanobacterium
CGATTAGTACGGACTCCAAACTGGGTCAGGGGACGACATTTACGATTCGCCTGCCGTTGGCGCTGAGTATTTCTAAGGCGTTGTGCTGCGTCAGCGAGCGATCGAGCATTGCTTTCCCGATGGATGGGGTAGGCGAAGTGCTCGACAATTTCCCGGCCGATAACCTGGTGAAAAAAGACGGCAAATATTTCGTCCCCTGGCGCGATCGCTTAGTGCCGTTCCAGCCGTTGCGGGAACTGTACAACTACAACCGGGCTGTGGGTCGGACGCAGTACGGCCCCAGTGCCGATGAGGATATCATCCCGGTGGTGATTTTACGCAGCGCGGGCAACTATTTGGCCGTGAAGGTGGATCAGATTATCGGCGAACAAGAAATCGTGATCAAGCAGTTGGAGGGGCCAGTACCGAAACCGACGGGCATCGCTGGGGCGACGGTGATGGGGGACGGTCGTATCGTGCCGATCGCCGACGTACTGGAGTTGTTGGATCTGTCTTTGGGTCGCGTCCGCCGGGAAGTGGGCGGAGCCCTGTGGGAAGAGGGCGATATGGCAGCCGAACAAGCGCCAGTCGAACAAGCCGAACCGACGGTGCTGATCGTAGACGACTCGATTACGGTGCGCGAACTGCTGTCGATGACGTTCAAGAAAGCTGGATATCGCGTCGAACAGGCTCGCGACGGTCAAGATGCGTGGGAGAAATTGCGATCGGGTCTACCGTGCGATCTGGTGTTCTGCGATATCGAAATGCCGCGCATGAACGGGATCGAGTTACTCTCGCGAATGCAAAAAGACAGCCAACTCAACGAGTTGCCGATCGCCATGCTGACCTCGCGAGGGGCAGACAAACACAAACAAATGGCGATCGAGTTGGGGGCACGCGGTTACTTTACCAAACCCTACCTCGAAGAGGTGCTGCTCGATGCGGCACAGCGTATGTTAAAAGGGGAGGTTTTGGTGACCAGCAAGGCCGAAGCCTAGGTCGTTTCAATGAACAATGAGCAATGAGCAATGAACAATGAGCAATGAGCAATGAACAATGAGCAATGAACAATGAGCAATGAACAAGAAATCTCGTAGGTTGGGTAGAGGAACGAATACCCAACGTCATCAATGATGAAGATTGATTTCTCCCCATCTCCTTGTCCCCAAATCCCCATCTTAAAACTGCTCGCCGATCGCCGATCTAGTTCCCTTTCGAGAGGCGATCGGCCCGGCGGGTGGTTTCGGGCAGCCGATATTTGGTCAGGCAGCGCATCGTATAATCGATCGCGGTGGGTAAGCTAATGCGATGGCCGATGGAGATGTAGAGGGGGCGGACGTTGGTACGCGATCGCAAGACAACGCCGACGGTTTCTCCTTTATAAATTAACGGCACTTGACTACCGCGATCGCTGCCCACTTCCTCATGTTTGCCCACTAACCGAGATTTTGCCACCCCAATGGCGGGTAAGTCGGTCAGTACCCCAATGTGACACGCCAAACCAAAGGCGCGGGGGTGGGCAATTCCCTGGCCGTCGCACAACAACAGGTCGGGAACTTGCTTTAATTGACCGAGAACGTCGAGGACGGCCGGGACTTCTCGAAACGAGAGGAAACCGGGAATGTAGGGGAAGGTTTCGGGACGGCGGGCGATCGCGGTTTCGACAACTTGCAAGTCAGGAAAACTTAACACGGCCACGGCCGCCCGCGCCATTCCGGTGGCGGTTTCGTACCCGACATCGACCCCGGCCACGTAGCGGACTTCTCCCAGGCGATCCTCTGCTATAACCCGCGATCGCAGGCTTTCTTGGATGGCGATCGCGTCTTCTCGGTTGTCCGGCCAGGCGTGGGGGGCAGTAATTTCCATATCTCTAGGGAGAGTCGAGGGCGATGGCGTTGTTTAAGAACTTGTTAAAACTGGGGGGCTTTTCCCATTTCTAGAGTTAAGGTAGGTGCGTAAGGTACCTCCTAACTGCGTTACTTGCCTCATTTGCCGCCCAATTCGTGCAGGTGAGGCTTCTTCTTACCCAATTAGGTCTTTGTATTTACAAATATATGAAATTTAACATCATTATCGTTCTCTCTATTCTACACCCTCGTCGCCATCGAGAGACCTGGCAACCAAGGAGTGACCGAGAATATCATGGATACAAGCCCCCGAATTTATTATCTGAATTCAGAATTCTGAATTCTGAATTCTGAATTGGAGCGAAGCGACTGACTAAAGCGCGATCGCCCCTGCCCTGTTGTCGCCCGCGCGTTTCCCCATCGAGACGTGCTAGCCTAGAAGTAGGGCCTATGCTTGCGAGTCTCAACTCATGAACCATCCTCAATTACTCGATCGCGCCCGTTCGGGACAGCCCAGCGCGATCGCCGCCCTGATGAACCAGCAGTTGCAAGGGCATCAGACCCATGCCAAAATTACCCACAAAGGGCGTGTCTTGCACGTTTTCTTAGAGTCCGATGGCGATCTCGATCGCGAGAAAATGGTGGCCTTCGTGCGTCGGGGTGTAGAAAATTTGCAACTCGCCGCCATCGCTTCGGTAACAGTGTACGGCAAAAGGCGCGATCGGGAAATGCCCGACTGGACGACGGAGTTCGAGTTCCCCCAACCTTCACCGCAGCCGATCGCCAAACCCCTACTGTCCAGTCACCGTTCTCGGATAAAATCGCCTGCGACTCCCCAAGGCGATGTCGTCCAAGTGGCGCTCCAAGATACCTGGGAGGCATTAAAATTCTTTATCAAAGATCCGGTCGAAAAGTTGCCTGCGTTCGCTATTGCCATCGGCAAGCCGCGCTTGTTGGGCGTGGGAGTAGCCTTTGCATCCCTCTACGTTGCCAGTTCGATTTTAAGCATTTATAGCACCGCCCACAGCCGCGCATTCAGCTTTCTGCTACCATTAGAACCGAAGTTTCTCAGCATTCTCAGCGCTTACGGGGTACAGTTTGGGGTCGTAGTCCTGTTAGTGACGATCGCCCGCCAACTCTTTAACGGGAAAGGATCGGTCGAAGGAGATGTGTTCGTTGCCGGAACGCTGTTACTCCCTTTGGGAACGGGTATTTTTACCTCTACCCTCTTGGGACTGACGAGCGCCAGCCTCACCCTCGCTGTAGCTGTCTTTTCCACCATCTACGCCATCTTAGGCCTGTACGGTGGCTGCCGTCAAATCTTGAAAATTCCCCCGTCTCGCGCCCCCCTCGCCGTCGCTAGTCTCGGTTCGGCGGCGGTTATCGTCTCCATGTTGTGGTTGTCGAGAATCCTTCCGAACGCCGTGTTATAGTGCGTAGCAGCCTTACGTTCTCGATACTATGGTACAGCGCTACGTCCGCGTTCGCACTCGCGAAAATCGCATTTATTACGGTTCGCTGCAACCCAACCGATCGGTACAAGTTCTCGATGCCCCTCCTTGGTTGAAAGGACAAGCGACCGATCGCGTCCTGAATATGGACGGTTACGAACTTTTAGCCCCCTGCGCCCCGTCTAAAATTGTCGCGGTGGGGAAAAATTACGCCCGCCACGCTGCCGAAATGGGGGGAGAAGTCCCTCGAGAACCGTTAATTTTCTTGAAACCTCCTACCACGATTATTGCGGCGGGAGAGGCGATCGTCTATCCGCAACAGTCGCAACGGGTAGACTACGAAGGGGAATTAGCCTTAGTTATTGGAGAGCGTTGCCGTCATTGTACTTCAGAACAAGCCGCCAGTAAAATTTGGGGATACACCATCGCCAACGACGTGACGGCGCGAGATTTACAGCAAAAAGACAGGCAGTGGACGCGGGCAAAAGGGTTCGATACCTTCTGTCCGTTGGGGCCTTGGATCGTGCGCGAAATTAACCCTAGTTCCCGCTTGCAAACCTATCTTAACGACAACCCCGAACCCGTCCAATCGACGTTAATTGAGGAGATGGTGTTTTCTCCCGAAGCGATCGTCGCTTACATTTCTCAAATTATGACCTTGTTACCTGGAGATATTATTTTAACGGGCACTCCAGACGGTATCGGCCCGGTGCAGCCGGGCGATCGCGTTTGCATCGAAATTGAGGGGATCGGCCAGTTGGAAAATACGGTCGCCGCGCCCGTCTCGCCAAAATAATGGCGATCGAGTTTAGGGAACGGGCAACAAAACCGCTAGAATAGAGACATCCCGATCGCGGCCTCTGTCCCCGGCCCGGTAGCGAACGCGGCGATCGGTCATGTGGATTTTGGATTTTGGATTTTGGATTTTGGATTGACCTTGGGCGCAAAGCGCTCGATGTGGAGTACCGAAACCGTTTTCCTTATTCCCCTCCCGCATCAATGCGGAGGCTTGTATCCATAATCTTCCCGGTCGAAAATAGATTTTTGTACTAGAATAGAAGCATTGACGGGCGCATCTCGCCCTTGCAGACCCTAAGCGCAATTATTTGGAGGCCATCGTGGCAATTCAAGTGACGGAAAATCCCGAGAAGCAAAAAGCCCTTAACATGGTGCTCAACCAAATTGAGCGATCCTTTGGCAAGGGGTCGATCGTGCGCCTGGGCGATGCCACCCGCATGAAAGTGGAGACGATTTCTAGCGGATCCCTAACGCTGGATCTGGCACTGGGCGGCGGGTTGCCCAAAGGTCGGGTGATCGAGATCTACGGCCCCGAGAGTTCCGGGAAAACGACCCTAGCCCTACACGCGATCGCCGAGGTGCAAAAATCCGGCGGGATCGCCGCCTTCGTAGACGCAGAACACGCCCTCGACCCCACCTACGCCGCTTCTGTGGGAGTGGACATCGAGAACCTGCTAATTTCCCAACCCGATACCGGGGAAATGGGTTTAGAAATTGCCGACCAATTGGTGCGATCGGTGGCAGTAGACTTGGTGGTGATCGACTCGGTGGCAGCATTGACTCCGCGTGCTGAAATTGAAGGGGAAATGGGCGAAACTCAGGTTGGCTTGCACGCCCGCCTGATGAGTCACGCCCTCCGCAAAATCACTGGGAACATTGGTAAATCCGGTTGCAGCGTTATTTTCCTCAACCAACTGCGGCAAAAAATTGGCATCACCTACGGCAACCCAGAAACGACAACAGGCGGAAATGCTCTCAAGTTTTACAGTTCTGTGCGCTTGGATATTCGCCGCATCCAAACCTTGAAAAAAGGCTCGGACGAGTACGGTATTCGCGCCAAGGTGAAGGTGGCGAAAAACAAAGTTGCGCCGCCATTCCGCATTGCTGAATTTGATATTTTGTTCGGTAAAGGTATTTCCCAATTGGGTTGCTTGATCGATATTGCCGAAGAAACTGGAGTCATAACCCGCCGGGGCGCTTGGTACAGTTACAATGGCGATAATATCGGCCAAGGTCGGGAAAACTCCATTAAGTACCTAGAAGAAAACGAGAAAGTCATTGCCGAAATTGAGGAACAAGTCCGGCAAAAGCTGGACATGGGGGCTGTGGTTTCGGCGAACTCGGTGGGCAAACAAAGTCTGTCGCCTGAAGGGGAAGAAGCAGAGGAAAACGGTTCGACCAACGGATCTAAGTCTTCTTCTTCTTCGCGATCGAAACGGTCTAAAGGATCGAAAGCAACGGGCGAAGAAGAGTAAGGTGTAGGGTGGGCGATGCCCACCTTATTTCTCTGTGGTTGATACTCATGGGAAGGGCAAAGCGAAACTTATGGGCAGGGCGAAGCATTCGCTATGTTTCTCTTAACAGAAATCTCCATTTTTTCGTTGCGACTGATGG
>CAKZKB010000205.1 GCA_937121005.1 uncultured cyanobacterium
CGAGTTTCTCATTGGCCTCAAGATGGGGAATTCTTTCTTGAAGTTTTTCGGCGGCTTGGCGTTCGGTTTCGATGCGCGTTCCGAGTTCTTCAATCTGGTTTTGATAGTTGCCTCGTGCCGCTTCTACTTCCTCAAAATTGCTGGCATTGTCGGGAATATTTTCTAAAGCAAGAATAGCCTCGCTAAAGCGATCGCGAACTGTTTCTAAGTCAGCGATCGTCTCGGCGTTGCTTTCGAGTTCCTCGGCTTCAGTGGCGATCGCAGTGGCGCGATCGAGGGCTTTTTCGTATTGCAAACAGTTTCCTTGCGGGCGACACAAAGCAGTAATGCGTCGCGACTGGGAGGCCACAACTGCCCCACCTCCTAACAAGACGATCGCCACCGCAGCCACAGCAATTTTAGCAACGGAACGTCGTTTTTTCGAGCTAGAAACTGGAACGCTTCCCCCCGCAGATGCCAGTTCTCGAAACTGCGCCGATAGGGTTTTGTTGCCGTTCATTTCTAAGGCGATCGTCGGGTCGTTCCCTTTCGCGTCGCCTTTCCACGATACAAATTCCCACCCGTCAGCCGCGATCGCACGCACGGTTACGGAGTCTCCTTGTTTGTAAGCACCGTTACCTTGTATGTCTACTTTTCCGCCTTCCGGGGGGCGAGAATTGGCTGTGACAAAACACTTCCCGCGTGGTTTAGGGAGATCGTCAGAAACGCGATCGCTGCCGTTAAAAGCACCAATTAAACCGTTGGCAGCTTGACTCCATTTCTGAAAGCGTTCGTCGGGATCGGGGTGGGTTGCTTGTCGATACCAAGTGCTTTTTTTGATATCAGCATTGCTGCGAGCGATCGCCTCTCCCGATGTATAGATATCCGATTGTGGCGTTACGCCTAAATAGCGGACTTCCGGGGCTAAGTTGCCTTTACAATCGGCGATCGCTCCTGGGTTTTTGATGTTAGAATCTAATAAAGGAGCGTACCCAAATCCTCCGAGTACGGGGCGATTGTCTACCACAAAAAAGCTATCTAAACTCGGGTTGCCGTGAACGATCCCCTTACGATGCAAGGTTCCTAATAGTTCGGCGATCGCTTGTTGCCACCATCCCGTCGCCTGTTGTGGCGATCGCTCGATCGCTTCTCTTAGTGATATTTCGGGCCAGCTTTTATAAACCAATACCAACGGCAAACCGCTCGCACTGGTAATGTCATCGGGAATCACAAATTTGCTACTCGATTCGTTTAGGAATCGCAGCTTGTCAAAGTGTTCGGAAATGCGATGGATTTCCCCATCGGAAATATCGGGTTGGGGCAGTTGTAAGACGACGGTTTGGTTCGTGTCGCGATCGCGTGCTTCCCACCACTGATAGGTTTTCGTTTGCCGCTTGGCAGCCGTAATGGTATAATTGAGAATTTCCGTACCGACTTTGATTTTATTGCTCGTCATTTGTTGCCTCCGCGATCGCTGTCTAAAATGCTACAAAATTTATGGTGGGTGTATACCGATCGATAGCAGCACTGTCTATAATTATGGCACAAGTGGGTAGCAATTGGAAAGGGGAGAGACGGTCAAGCTGAATTGTCGATCGCAGTGGCCGGTCCCGACAACTGCCAAACGAGAATAGTGCTGTCTCGGCTACCACTGGCTAAAAGTCTGCCGTCGGGACTGAAAGCAAGACAGTAAACATCATCAGAATGACCGTCTAAAGTCGCGATCGGCTTTCCTTCCGGGAACGACCATAGTTTTATCGTGCGATCGCCACTTGCACTTGCTAAAAATTGTTCGCTAGGATGGATAGCAACGGCGAAGGTACTCGCTGAATGTCCCTCTAAGGTTTGCAACAGAGATCCGTCCCTAGCATTCCACAATTTCACGGTTTTATCTGCACTGCTACTCGCTAAAACTTGTCCGTCGCAACTCAATGCCACCGACCACACTTCTTCTTGGTGTCCTTGCCACTGACAGAGAGATTCTCCTGTTTCTAAATTCCACAGTTCGATGTAGCCTTGAGACGTACCAGCGACCAAAGTCGAGTCGTTTGGAGCGATCGCTGTTGATAGAGTGGCTCCTTTTTCAGATGCGATTTCTAATCGTTTTTCGCCTTTTTTGAAGTTCCATATTGCAATGCTATTGTCGCGGCTACTACTGACTAATGTTTCGCCATCGCTACTCATGGCTAAAGCTAAAACTAAGTCGTCGTGGCCGTACAAAAACTGACGGCTAGCAGTAGAAATATCCCACAATTTAATCGCTTCCACGTGCCCGCCACTGACGACTTTAGAACCATCTGGACTGAGAACAACAGCGTTGACTTGAGCATCATCCGAAAGCGTACCGATCGCGTTTCCCGAAGCAGGGTGCCAAATTCGCACGGTTTTATCGAAACTTCCGCTTGCTAAAATAAAGCGATCGTCTGCTTTCCAAGCCGCAAACGAGAGCGATCGCACGGTATTTTCGTGTCCGGTAAGCGTATGCAACAGTTCGGTTTTGACAGGGGAAACTTGCAGAACGGTACTTTCAGAATCCCCAGTTTTTGGCAATAAGTTCTCCTCGTTCCTCTGGCTCTGCCGGGGAACGCGATCGTCGAGGCTCTGCCTCGTGTATACTGGAGGCGGAGCCTCTTCATTTTGTTGCATCCCAGAGGAAGGAAACGAAGGTAGGGATGTTTCCCGTTCCAATTGTTCGATACGTTGCCAAAGTTGGCTGACCTGCGACTGCATTTGCGATCGCATTTCGCTCGACAATTCGTCGAACTGGGACTGCATTTGCTGGCGTTGTTGTTCTAGTTGAGATTGTAACTGCGATCGCTCTTTCAATAGCGATTCAACTTGCGATCGCATTTCTTCGTAGATCTCGTCAACGCCATCGTTATTATTTTGAGGTGCAACCCGATACGAATGGGAAACATTGCCAAATTCAAGTATTCCTTTAATCTCCAATCGCCACTCCCATCCGCTTTGCATTAGCGTCACTCTTCCCGGTTGCAACAGCGTAAAGCGATCGCTGTTTCTCGCCGTATCTCCCATCGTTTCAAATAACCGTTCTAGGCTTTTCATGCGAGGAGGATTGATGCGGACTTCAATATTGGGAACCAACCAATAAATTCCCTCTTCGCTGGCGACGATCCAATAACTGCCATTTTTCTGATTTTCTAAAAATAAACTTTGTCCCTCTTCATTCCTGTAACTCTCTGGGGTGAGGGTGACAGCGATCGCCGCATGAGAAAAAACTTGGGGAACGTTGTTATAGGTTTCCACAAACTTTGCTTCCGGTAAGTTGAGTTTCGCGATCGTCGGTGACTCTAGCGATCCCGTAACGCGAACGGCATTTTTAATCCCCGTTTTGTCAAATGCACGTTCGAGATCGCTAAAGCGATACTCCAATTTGTGGAGCATTTCTTGCAGGCGATCGACGGAAGGGTTAGAGTCAGACATATCAATTTTGGATTTTAGATTTTGGATTTTGGATTGACATCGAGATGATGTCAGAGACTTGGGTATATCGAATGAGTTTTCGCGATCCCGAATTCATTCGGGGGATTGTATCCGTAATATTCTCGGTCATGCTTCAAGTTCAATTCAGCGATTTTTATTGCTTGAACTGAAGAATACCGCGAACGATCGCGTTCCATTCTCCATCCGTTTCTTTGACTTCGGCTGGTTTGACAAGTTCAAATTGACTCGATACCTCCGCTTGATAGTGATGACATTCAAATACAGCTTCCATGGCTTGCACTTTATGTTCGTTAAATTTTAATTCAGCTTTGGGAACGAGATAAAACACCTTATCGTATGGTACAATCCAATAGTCTCCCCGGCGATCGGGTTTGAGAACCGGGAATTGCTGCGTTCCGCCACGTCTCGCTTCAATGCTTTCTTTCGTTTCTGAGACTGCTACGATTTCAGGTAGGCGATCGGGACGGGTATTGTAAAGGGTTACAAAGTCAAGATCTGCGATCGCTTCGTCAGGTTGGTTTTGTGTTTCCCTAGACTGGCTAGGGGGTTCGGAAAACTGAGGCGTTGATGCTTGCGAAGGTGGAGTCGATCGCGTTTCTAAGGCGGCCACTCGATCTTGCAATTCAAGCACGATCGCTTCGAGTTTGTTGAGACGAGAATCATCTCGTTCTCGCTGCATTTGTACTAACTGCATCTCTGCTGATGCTAGCTTTTCTTGCAGTTTCGAGATGTCTTCTCGCGATCGCTTCCAGACTTGTCTTCCCCAATCAATCAATTTTACAGGTTGGGACGTAGCAAATTTAAGCCCGAAAATTTTGTGTTCTGGGGTCAAGTCCCAGCCACAAGTTTGGCAGGTTTCTACCTCACCTTCTCGATATTCTGTATGGCAAATTGGACAGTTAGCCATTGCTTTATACCTCCTCTAGTGCTAGAATTGTAATGTGCCGCGATCGCTTAATTCCCATTCCTTGCCTTGTACGACGGGAACGACAGCAGCCGGTTTGACCAAAGTAAAGTTATCCGATCCTCCCGCTTGGTAGCCGTAACAATCAAACAAGGCTTGTACCGCATTAAAACTATGTTCGTTAATTTTAATGTCACTTTTGGGGATTAAATAGGATTGACTGCCAACTTGCACGACCCAATAGTTTCCTCGCCGATCTTGGGTAAAAACGGCCCGTTGGCTGCGTCCGGCTCGCCGCGCTTCTATGCTATCCTTAGTCTCAGAAACTCCCGTCGCTTGTGAAGCGATCGCGCTAGGATTGTGATTGTA
>CAKZKB010000206.1 GCA_937121005.1 uncultured cyanobacterium
TTCCCCGACGCTCAACTCGAATACAGCATTGGCTATTTCTCCAAGTTGACTTGACTTCTTCAGTTAAAGGAAATACAGAGACTCTCCTCTGGATAGTTCGTCCATGTCCTTCGTCTAAAGTTACATCTTCTGTTATCGGTTTTGATAAATTCGCGATCGCTTCAATACTTCGATACAAATTTTGTTGATTTTTCTTGACAGCGATCGCATAGTCATGTCCATTCGCCACGATGGTGTTGACTGTCTCTTTTTGGCAATGGAGAGCATCCAGAGTCAATACACAACCTGTCAAAGGTAGGTTTTCGACTAAATCCCGCACGACATGGATCTCAGACATTTGTTTATTCTCCATAGGACTTAGAGATAGCACCAGTTGACTCTCTCGAGCGAAGATCGATACAATGGAGACAAAGTTTTGTCGATTCTGGCGGTAGTATTCCACCGTAGAACGGATACTTTTTCCATCGAGCGACAGCCACATTTTGGATAAGTCATCTCCTACAAGCTGTACAGCCCATTGGTTGAAAATATCAATTAAAATTGCAAAATCAACGCCCATGAGCGCTCGTCGAATCGTTGAGTAAGAGGGTACGCCTTGTCCGCGCATCCCGAAATACAGGGTCAGGTTTTCTCGATTGAACTGGGCAAAATCTCCCAGGGCACGATACCCGAGGTGTCCGTTCATTACCCCCAAAATCACAATCAGGAGGATCCACCATAGCGGGTGTCTTTTTCCCTGTCCTTGTCGAAAGTCCTTGACTTTCTTCAGCCGTTCGATTAAACTATCCATTATTAGCTTATGGATAAGCGATCGTTCCCATTTTACACCTGGGCGATCGCTTTTTCTTTTCCCGATCGCCCCTGAGAATGAAACAGCCCTACCCTTATTAAGGGGGGTTAGGGGGGATCTTGCATCCATTTTGAATGATACCTGAATGCTTACCTCTAACGTAAAGAGGATTTTACGATCGAGCGATCGTCCTACCATCGGAAACAAAGTGCTAGCCCCCTAATGTTGCCATGAAAATTGCCGTTTTCGGAACCAAATCCTACGATCGCCATTTTTTAGAAGCCGCCAACCGCGATCGCGGCCACGAGTTGACCTTTTTTGAACCCAACCTCAACACCGATACGGCAATCTTGGCGAAAGATTTTCCCGCCGTCTGCGTGTTTGTTAACGATACCCTCGATCGTCCCACTCTAGAAGCGATCGCTGACGGTGGAACTTGCATTGTCGCTTTGCGCTGTACCGGATTTAACCAGGTCGATCTTGCCGCCGCCGACGATTTAAACATCACTGTCGTCCGCGTTCCTGCTTACTCTCCCTACGCCGTCGCCGAACACGCTGTCGGACTCATTCTGACCCTCAACCGCAAAATTCACCGCGCCTACAACCGCGTGCGGGAAGGAAATTTTGCCCTCGATGGTTTGCTCGGTTTCGACTTACATGAAAAAACCGTCGGTATTATCGGCACGGGGCGCATTGGCGCGATCGCTACTCGCATTCTCTCCCAAGGGTTTGACTGTCACGTTTTGGCCTACGATGTCAAACCCAATCCCGAATTAGAAGAAATGGGGATCGAGTACGTCGAATTGCCAGAGTTGTTTGCCAACTCCGACATCATTAGCTTGCACTGTCCTCTGACACCCGACACCCATCATTTAATTAACAAAGAAGCCATCGATCGCATGAAACAAGGCGTAATGCTCGTCAACACCAGTCGCGGTGCTTTAGTCGATACCACAGCCGCGATCGACGGGCTCAAATCGCGCAAAATTGGCTATTTGGCTTTAGACGTTTACGAACAAGAGTCGAACCTATTTTTTGAAAACCTGTCCGAAGAAATCATTGAAGACGATGTATTCCAGCGCTTGCTCACGTTTCCCAACGTTTTAATTACCGGACACCAAGCCTTCTTTACTGAAAACGCCCTCAGCAACATCGCCGATACCACCCTATCCAATATCGAAGACCTAGAAGCGGGCAAATCTTGTCCCAACCAAGTCAGTTCCAAGCAAGTTGTCTCCTCGAAAAAGTAGCAACTTCGGATGTGTCAAAGTCCACACAGATAGACAACCGGAGGCGAAAACTTGACTTCTCCTCCGGCTAAAGCACGGAGGATTCTAAGCAGCAACTTGACACTGCTTAGCTGACCAGAGTTTAATTCTCTGGGGACGAGTCAAAACGCCCCTACCGATTCGTTCGAGGTTTAACCCCAAAGTCATCGCTACTTTTCGTAAAATATTCGCCGCACCGTTACAGTCGGCGTTGATTAACAGACCGTTTGCTGTCCGATAGAGTCCTCGTTTGAGGCGGTTTCCAGATGGCATCCAATCCTCGGGTTTTTCACCGTAAATAGGGATGATATCACTATCGAGGAAGCTCGCTTGCGAGGTGTAGGACTCTTCAGTTTCCACAAACTCAATACCGTAGCGCTCGCACAATTGTTTGATGCGCTCTTTCAGGCGAGCAGTAGGAACTTGCACGAAAGATTGGTTGTTTTTTTTGCCCAAGTTAATCCCAGTTTTGTTGCCGTCGTTCCAACCGAACGCGACGCGGCCGATACGATGTGTTAAGCAATGGTTGACAACGATCCTTGCCGCTTTATTTACCGCGTCGCGCATCTGACGGTTGCGCTGTTCGGTCAAATCGGCTAAGCGCTTCGACCAAAACCCTTGCGGTCGGTTTTCTTTAAGATCTGCAACTTTTTTATTGTACCAGCGATTGAGGCTCTTAACCTGCCGTCCGTCTACAATGAAACTGGTTTCGACATTGC
>CAKZKB010000207.1 GCA_937121005.1 uncultured cyanobacterium
GGCCGAGTATCTGTGCCTCGTTCGAAGGGAAGCGGACGATCGCGCGATCGCCCTACTGCAACGCTCTATACTGTCAGAGTTTGCAACTATTTGGTTTCGGAGAACTCCGCATCGATGACATCATCGCCACCATCGGAAGCCGACGTGCTGTCAGACGGTTCGCCTGCGCCGGGCGCGCCCATGTCGGGGCCACCGGCTTCAGCACCGCCGCCCGCTTGTTGGTACAAGTTGCTGCTGAGCTCGTAAAGGGCTTGTTGCAGCGCATCTTTGCCCGCTTTGATGGCATCGAAATCTTCTTTGCCGATCGCCTCGCGCAAGTCTTTAACCAACCCTTCGATTTTGGACTTGTCGCCCGCCGGAACCTTGTCTCCCAAGTCGGTCATTTGCTTCTCAGCTTGGTACGCCAAGGAGTCGGCTTGGTTTTTGGTATCGATTTTTTCGCGACGTTCTTTGTCCGCATCGGCATTAGCTTCGGCATCTTTGACCATTTTCTCGACTTCATTGTCGTCGAGAGTGGAAGCCCCAGTAATCTGGATCGACTGCTCTTTGCCCGTACCTTTATCCTTCGCCGTCACGTTGAGGATACCGTTAGCATCGATATCAAACGTGACTTCAATTTGAGGTACGCCGCGCGGAGCCGGAGGAATGCCATCGAGCCGGAAGGTTCCCAAGCTCTTGTTGTCTTTCGACATTTCCCGTTCCCCTTGCAAAACGTGGATTTCCACGTTGGTTTGACCGTCTACCGCAGTGGAGAAGGTTTCGGCTTTTTTCGTCGGAATAGTGGTGTTGCGCGGGATCAGTTTGGTCATCACGCCGCCCAAAGTTTCTACACCCAAAGAAAGGGGAGTCACATCGAGCAGGAGAATGTCTTTAACTTCGCCTGCGAGTACGCCGCCTTGGATGGCTGCGCCGACTGCCACCACTTCGTCCGGGTTTACGGTTTCGTTGGGGGCTTTACCCAAGACTTTGCCGACGAGTTCTTTAACGGCCGGAATCCGAGTCGAACCGCCAACGAGTACCACTTCGTCGATCGCTTCTTTGCTCAGTTTGGCATCTTTAATCGCATTTTCGACCGGGATGCGGCAGCGATCGATCAAGTCAGAACAAATTTCTTCAAACTTGGCCCGCGTCAGGGTCATATCGACGTGCTTCGGCCCGTCTTGAGTTGCCGTAATAAACGGCAAGTTAATTTCGGCTTGGGTGACGCTAGAAAGCTCGATTTTGGCTTTTTCAGCCGCTTCCGTGAGCCGTTGCAGAGCTTGTTTGTCTTTGCGAAGGTCGATGCCTTCTTGTTTTTGGAACTCAGCAGCGATGTAGTCTACGATGTTTTTATCGAAGTCATCACCGCCTAAGTGGGTGTCTCCAGAGGTGGCGAGAACTTCAAACACGCCATCGCCCACTTCCAGCACGGAAACGTCGAAAGTACCACCGCCTAAGTCAAAGACGAGAATAGTTTCGTTGCTCTTTTTATCTAACCCGTAAGCCAGGGAAGCCGCCGTCGGTTCGTTGATGATCCGCAGCACTTCCAACCCGGCAATTTTACCCGCGTCTTTGGTGGCTTGACGTTGGGAGTCGTTAAAGTATGCCGGGACGGTAATTACGGCTTGGGTGACAGTTTCGCCGAGATATTTGCTGGCATCTTCGGCTAGTTTTCGCAGCACTTGGGCCGAAATTTCTTCCGGGGCAAACTGTTTTTCAGCTTGGGGACAGTCGAGTTTGACTTTCCCGTTGACGTTGAGGACTTTGTACGGAACCTCTTCGGTTTCGTGGGTGACTTCATCGTATTTGCGACCGATGAACCGCTTCACCGAGTAGAAGGTGTTACCGGGGTTCATCACCGCTTGGCGTTTGGCGATCTGTCCGACGAGACGATCGCCGTTTTTGGCATAAGCGACCACAGACGGCGTGGTGCGGAATCCTTCTGCGTTGGCGATCACGGTTGGCTTACCACCTTCCATGACGGCGACGCAGGAGTTTGTCGTTCCGAGGTCGATTCCAACTACTTTACCCATAAGGCTTTTTTTGCTCCTCTTGGTTTCTAAACTTCACTGAGGTACGGACTATTTTTGGCGACGGTCGAGACGCGATCGCGGCGAGACGTTCGGCATCAGTTGTTGTAACTCTATACTGAAGCCCGATACGTCCGGGATGAAGGGTGGTTTCCCGAACCCCGACCGATTTAGACTCGAGAACGGACGATCGCGTTTTGACCTTGAATGGCTTATTTCCAGGGATCGTCGCTGTCGGTGGTGGCGGGTTCGGGAATTTCCGAGACGGCGCGATCGCCGAGGTTCACTTTCACGACTTGGGGCCGTTGGGCGACGTATTTGGGTAAGGTGAGGGTGAGAATGCCATCGACGAATTCAGCTTTGGCGCGATCGCTGTGTACGGCAACGGGCAAGCGTAGGCTGCGGCGAAATTCCCCATAGCGAAATTCGCTCCATTGTTTCCCTTGGGGTTGGGGACGCTTCCCGGAGAGGGTGACGGTGTTGGCGGTGAGACGAATATCGATGTCGTCGCGCTTGACTCCGGGCAGTTCGGCGCGTAGAATGAGGGCGCTGTGTGTATTTTCTAGTTCCATAGCCGGAGTGGTAGCGGCCGGGGTTTCTAAGGCGCGATCGAGGTGACGGCGCAAATAATCGAGATCGGACAGGACGGGGCGATAGGTGAGGCGTTGCATGGGATTTCCTCCGGCGGTTTATCTTGAGTCTCGGTTTTTTTCGTTGTCTCTATCTTAAACAGCGCGATCGTCCCTTGCGTGGAGGCAAACCGTACTGGTTTGGGCGCAATTTCACCCCGAACCGATGAAGTTCGGAAAACTACTCATTTCAGTGACCAGTGACCAGTGACCAGTACCTCTATTAAAAGAATGTGAGTTCGGATCTTCTTCTCCATAAATGGAGAGGCTTGTATCCAAGATCCTCTGGTCAATGGTAATATTGTCTCAGATCCGGTTTGGTAATGGAAGCGTCTCGCTCCCAAACCGCAACAAACGCGATCGCATCTCTTGGCACGATTTAGTGCTAAACTGAAGGAAGACAAAGGTGTTTACTATCGAGCGGAGGGGGTCGCAAGCGCAATTGTCCACCAACTACAAAGCACTCCCGAAACGTTGTGGTTGCGGATGTTGGGACGGGGAACCGCGCCCAAAGAGCCGAGTTTAACGCTTTGCCAAACACAATACCATTCAAAGATGGCATTCTTGAAGTCTTGTTTAATTTCTTCGCATTGCTAGAACCGTTATGGAAGTTCGCTACACCTCGAGTTACAACGCCATTGCCCTCAACCAACCGACAACGGTTGATTGGGTGCTGAACTTTACCGCTTCTCGTCCGACGGGATCGACTTCTCGCATTCCCCTCAACCTGAGTTTAGTCCTCGATCGCTCCGGTTCCATGGGGGGACAATCCTTAAAATACGCGATCGCCGCCGCTTGTAAATTAGTCGATTATCTCACTCCCGACGACTTTCTTTCCGTTGTCATTTACGACGACATTCCCGAAACCATCGTCCCCGCACAAGCGGTTAACAATGCCAGCGATATCAAACAGAAAATCCGGCAAATTCGGGCTCGCGGTTTAACCAACTTAAGCGGCGGTTGGTTGATGGGATGCGATCGCGTCAAAGAAAACCAATCTCCAGAAGCTGCCAACCGGGTTTTATTGCTCACCGACGGTATTGCCAACTTAGGAACGACTACCCCGCAAGTATTGATAAATACGGCGCGAAAACAAGCGGAAGATGGCATCATCACCACCACGCTGGGTTTCGGGAATTACTTCAATGAAGACCTACTCGTGGGCATGGCAAATGCAGCCGGCGGCAACTTCTATTTTATCCAAACTCCCGACGATGCCGAAGATGTATTTCGCATCGAACTCGAAAGTTTAGTTTCCTTAGCCGCCCAAAATTTAACCCTGTCGTTGGAGTTGGCATCGGGAATTGAAAACCTGCGGGTGTTGAACAACTACCGCACGCAAACCAACGGCAACCGCATCGAAGTTTTCCTGGGCGATGTATATGCCGTCGAACCCAAACCCCTAGCCATTGAAGCGGATTTACCGGGCTTTTCGGAAGTGGGAGAACGGACGATCGCCACTGCCAATTACAGCTATCAAATTATCGATTCTGGCAGCATCCAACAGCAAAGCGGACAACTGGCGATCGCCATTCAAGTGGCAGACGAAGCCACTCCCGGCGATAAAGATGTCCCGGTACAAACGACGCGGTTGCGAATTGCCAAAGCCAAAGAAGAGGCGATCGCCATGGCAGATCGAGGCGAGTACGCTGCCGCCGCCCAAATGTTACGAGAATTGGTCGATCGCCTGCTGGAAAACATCGCCAAAGAGTCCTTTGAAATTGCCGAAGAAATCGAGCAACTGCACTACTACGCCCAACAGCTAGAAAGTCGCCAGTTCGGGACTTCCAGTCGCAAAGAAATGCGCGATCAGTCTTTTCAAGCGCGATCGCGATCGCGAAAAGATTTAGAACTGCGCGGCGTATCGGGTTCGACTGACAGTTTGGAAGCGGTTTCTAGTGCCGACGGCGGTATTTTAGTCGAATGCGTCCGCGAAGGCGGGAAGTTGCGCGTCCGGGTCATTTCCGAAGGCTACGATCGCGACTTTAACGTCCAGTTTCCCCGTGCGATCCGCGAAGAGGGAGCCACCTATGTCGTCGAAGAGATTCAAACGGCAAAAAATGGCAGTTTCTATCGCGCCTCGGGGGAGATAAAACTGTACGTGCCGCCGGGACAAGAACGGAAGCGATCGACGAAAACAACCTCGAAACGCAGCCTGCAAGCGGCAAAAGCAGTGGGTTCGGTTGCCGATCTCGAAACCACCGATACTGTCGGCGATGGCATTTTAATTCAATGCGTCAAAGATGGCAAAAAAATCCGCGCCCGCGTCGTTTCCGATGGCTACAATCCCGATTACAATGTCCGTTTTCCCCGCAACGTTCGCGAGGAGGGAATGCTGTTTGTCGTCGATGGCATCAAAGAAACGGCACAAGGTGGATCCTACATTGCCTGTGGCAAAATTCGCCGTTTAGTTCAGTAAGATCGTTTTCCGAAGCCGTTTCCCCTCGTTCCCTGGCTCTGCCGGGGAATGCTATTCTAGAGGCTCTGCCTCGTATATTCTGGAGGCGGAGCCTCCACAGTTCGTAGCGCCCCGGAGGAACGCTACGAGG
>CAKZKB010000208.1 GCA_937121005.1 uncultured cyanobacterium
CCCCAACCCGCCAGCCGCTTGGCCGAGTATAACGTTAATTTGGGCGGCGATCGCCGTTTGATTTGCCAGCGCGAAATTGTCGCCGGGAAACGAGGCGCGAGAAGTCGCTATCGCCTTAACGGAGTCACCACCAAACAAAAACAAATCGAACAGTTCCGCGATCGCTGCGTGGAAATTACGGCCCAAGGACAAACGGTACAATTAGGACAGCCGACGGTACAGCGAGAATTGTTGGATCTCTACGGTGGCGCACCCTTACTGCAACAATTGCAAGTGGTATCTAAAGCCTTTAGTGCCACGCAAAAAGCCAAACAAACCCTCGATCGCCGCCGCCAATTCGAGGCACAACGGCTGCAACAATTGGATTTGTTTACTTATCAATTGCAAGAACTCGAAGCCGCCGAGCTCGAGGATCCCGACGAGTTAGAGAAGCTAGAAGCCGAGCGATCGCGCCTTTCCCACGTTGTGGATCTCAAGCAACAAAGCTATCAAGTCTATCAGTCATTATACCAGAACGATGGCGATGCCGCCGCCGCCGCCGATTTGTTAGGCGATGCGGAAAATGTCCTCGCGGAAATGGTGACATTCGATCCGCAACTGCAACCGCTTTTAGACTTAGTGGAACAGGCGTTAGTGCAGGTGATGGAAGCAGGGAAACAAATCAACACCTACGGCGACGGTTTGGAAGTCGATCCGCAACGCTTGCAAGAGGTAGAAGAACGCATCCGAATGCTGAAGCAAATTTGCCGCAAATACGGCCCGACGTTGGGAGAAGCCATCGATCGCTATCGGGAATTGTTGGGACAAACGGAAGAACTCGATGGTGCGGGAACCTCTATCGAAGCGTTAGAAAAAATTTACGAGGAGAAGAAAAAAATCCTCGATCGCGAGTGCGAAATTCTGACGCAATTGCGAGAAAAGGCGGCCCGAAAACTCGACGATCGTCTGATTGCAGCCTTAAAACCGTTGGCCATGGAAAAGGTACAGTTCAAAGTCGAACTGACTCCCATTCCGGCAACGAGTACGGGTGGCGATCGCGTGACATTTATGTTAAGTGCCAACCCCGGCGAACCCTTGCAACCGTTGGCAGATACGGCTTCCGGTGGGGAAATGAGTCGCTTTTTGTTAGCGTTGAAAGCCTGCTTTTCGGAAGTGGATGCGGTGGATACGTTGGTATTCGATGAAATCGATGTTGGCGTGTCGGGACGGGTGGCAAAGGCGATCGCGGAAAAACTGCATCAGTTGGGATCGAACCATCAGGTTTTGTGCGTCACCCACCAGCCGTTAGTGGCTGCTATGGCCGATCGACACTTCCGCGTGGACAAACAAACTACTGAGGAGGGAGAACGGACGATCGTCCGGGTAACACCTTTGGACACGGAACAACGCCGTCAAGAACTGGCCCAACTTGCAGGTGGCGAGTCGGCGGGAGAAGCGGTAGCGTTCGCGCAGTCGTTGTTGGTTCAGGCGGGTAAAGTTACAACCACAGATCCTGCAACCACAGATAAATAGGATGAACTCAGATGGTTTTTGGGTCAAAGTATGACTTTTGTAAAGATAAATTAAGATAGGGTTGAGGGAGAATGTAGGGTGCGTTTCGCGGCCAGAAAACGTAAATGGTCACAAATCAATGATATTTCCGCAAAACGCACCATCTTTTGATGAAGATAAATTAAAATAGTAGGGTGCGTTTCGCGGCCAGAAAATGTAAATGGTCACAAATCAATGATATTTCCGCAAAACGCACCATCTTAAACCAACGATCGCGATATCGGGTATAATTACCCCTAGTGAGTTCGTCCGTTCCCTTTTGCCATGCTAACGCGATCGCTTCTGTCTCTGCTTCTCGTCGCCTGCTGCTGGTTGCTTCCCGCACTTCCAGCCAACGCCAGCATTTTCTCCTTTTCCGGAGAACGTCCCGCCGCATTAGGCGTAGAAAATGGTAAACTGACTGAATGTCCGCCGTCGCCGAACTGCGTCTCCAGCCAAGCGGAAGACGAAGACCACAAAATTGACGCGATCGCCTACGAAACCTCCGCCGACGAAGCCATAGGGACGATCGCCACCATTCTCGAAGATACCAGCAACGCCAACATTATTACCGCCGAAGACAACTATATTTATGCCGAGTTTACCTCTGGCTTAATGGGGTTTGTCGATGATGTGGAATTTTATGCTAACCCGAAAGACAACCAAATCGAAGTGCGATCGGCTTCCCGTTTAGGCGAGTCCGATCTGGGAGTCAACCGCAAGCGGATCGAAGCCATTCGCCGCCAATTCAAAGAGGCTTAAAATGGAGATGAAGATCGCGCCTCCATCCCCATTCTTATTTTATCGGAGTTTGTGATGTGAGGAGCGAAGGATTACAAAATTCCGGCGTTGCTTAACCCTAAAACCATTCCCGCCGCCAAAATATGGCCGAAACAAGCGGTTGCTAGCAGTTCGGGAACGCCAAAACCGCTAAACAAACCGGGGAGTTCGACGGGAAGACTGGGGCCGACACCCCGTTTTTTAATCGCATAGCGACCGATCGCGATCGCGAACAAATTGCACGCAATCACAATAATTGCCGTACTCGGCCCCCAAGGGGTACTCATGGATCCCGCGTCCGCAAACGCCAATACGGTGGTAGAATACATCAAACCGATGGTCTCCTAACTAAAACAACAATTCAGATGGTTTAACAGAATTATAAGAAAGGGCGGGCAAATCCCTCACTTTTGTTTCAATAGTTTACATTCGCTTAAAGTTTAGAAACAAATGAGCCTGTACGTGAAAATTTGCGGTATTACTCAGCCGCAACAAGGAAACGCGATCGCGCAGTTAGGGGCCAGTGCCCTGGGGTTCGTTTGCGTTCGCCGTTCCCCTCGCTATATCAATCCCCACGATATTCGCGACATTGTAGAGGCGTTACCGGGAAAGGTCGATCGCGTGGGAGTATTTGCCAATAGCACAGAAAGCGAAATTTGTCAAGTTGCCACCACCGCCAAGTTAACGGCGATCCAACTGCATGGTGACGAGTCGCCTCAATTTTGCGATCGCTTGCGCGAACAACTGCCCGGTTTTAAAATTATCAAAGCCTTTCGCGTGAAAAGTCCTGAAACCCTAGATACAATTGCAGCCTATACTGACAGCATCGACATGGCGTTGCTCGACGCTTATCACCCGCAACAGTTAGGCGGAACCGGACGGACGATCGACCCAAACCTATTGCAGCAGTTTCGCTGTCCTCGGCCGTGGCTGCTCGCAGGCGGCTTAACTCCCGACAATGTTGTCGAAGCTCTTACCCTAGTAAAACCCAACGGCATCGATTTGTCAAGTGGGGTGGAAGTCGCTCCCGGAAACAAAGATTTAAATTTGGTGGCGGCTTTGTTCGATCGCCTGCAACAATGGTAATTAGGTTCTAGGTTTTAGGGTAAGGATTCAGGTATGCTAAGCAAAACGGGTGTAGAAACCCGGTTTCTCGCTTATCGCCGGACAAAATTCCAGTTTTTCCCTTCAGAAAC
>CAKZKB010000209.1 GCA_937121005.1 uncultured cyanobacterium
GGTTTGGGGGTTTGGGGGATTAGGGGGATGGGGAGATGGGGAGACAAGGGGACAAGGAGAGGGGGAGAAATTAATGTTCGCCCTTCATCCTTCCGACTTCATCCTTGAAACCTCACCCCTCAAACCTAACACCTAACACCTATTCGTTGCTCGTTGTTTGTTGATGCGTTGATGTGTTGCATTAGTTCTGCTGGAGGACTTCCTCGAAGGCAAAATCCGGGGCGGCGAGGACGAAGGCGGTGGTGGGTAAGCCAGCAACGAGGGCTTGTAGGTTTTCGTAGTAGGTGACAAAATCGAGATCGTCTTGGGGTCGGGCCATACCGAGAAAGACCAGATCGGCATCGCGAGAGGAGTCGTGCAAAATGTCTTTGAAGGGACGATCGCCGGCCACGAGTACCTGGGCGATCGCGCCAATACGCAGATCTTGCACCATTTTCTCTAAATTCGCTTGGGCCGATCGCGCTGCTTCTTCGTCGGGCACCACCAATTTTAGACAAACCCTGGCCCCGCGCCAACCGCCACTCGTCCGCAACAAGTACCCCAAAATCAACATTAAACTGCCGTTGGCTTGCAACCCGCCCCACCACACATCGATGCGCTGGCGGTTGCCAAACCCCATCTCGCGATCGTCCCTGAGAATAATCGTATTGCATTGCGCCTGGTGCAAGGTTGCCAGCATTTCACAGTAGCGCTGGCGGCGTTCTGGGGCCTCGCTATCTCCTAAAACAATCGTATCGGGAACCAGAGGCCCTAACCCGTAGGTTTCCACTAGCTGTTCTGCCCCGGAAAAGGGGTCGGGAGCCGTCACCACTCGCGCCAAGGCTTCCACCCCGCGCGAGTCCAAATAGTCTCTCAGTTTGGCTTCTAGTGCCATCTGCTGGCTCATATCCCGCGAACCACTGGGCAGAATGCTGGCGATGGTAATCAGGCCGCGGTTGTGGGTGAGGTTGGTGGCCAGATCGATTAGGGGCCAGCGTCGCGAGGGAGCTCCAGAGAGGACTAAAGCGTGGGGCCGCCAGTTTTTCGGATCCGGGGCGTGGCCCAAGTTAAAAATGCCTGCCCGTACCACTTGCATCCAAATTCCCCGGCGCACGTCTCCCCAAGCGCTTTCGAGCTCGCGACGTTCCAACCACAGGTAAATTCCGGCCACGCAAATGGCGGCGACGACGGCGGCGATCGCGTTAATCAACACCATCACGGCCAAACAGCCGATCGCGCCCACAAACGACAGCGCCCAATGTACCTTAAAGGCGGGCCGGAAAGATGGACTTTGCAGGAAACTCTCCACCCCGGCGGCAATATTGAGCACCATGTACGTGGTTAAAAAGAACATGGTCAGGACGGGGGCGATCAGGTTGAGATCCCCGACGCAAACGGCCGCGATCGCCACGCCTAATGTCACCCAGGTTCCCAAACGCGGTTCGTCGTCGGGGCCGCTCCCTTTCCCCAACCGCTTTAATATCCCTGGTAAAATTCCATCTCGGGCCAGGGCTTGCAGTACGCGCGGCGCACCGAGAATACTCCCTAAAGCACTCGATAGGGTTGCCCCCCACACGCCGAGCAAAATCGCTCCACCCCACAATGCCATCTCCTGCATGATTAGGGGTCTTTCAATCAAACTTACTGAGGAGGCCCGCATGGAGAGAATAATCGGCAAACCCATGTAGATGACGTAACCCGTCCCGACGGCGGCCAGGGTTCCGGTGGGGATGGAACGGGCGGGATCGCGCAGGTCGCCGGACATATTCACACCCGCCATAATCCCGGTAACGGCGGGGAAGAAGACGGCGAAGACATCCCAAAAGGGCTCGGACAGTTCGGCCCGCGCCCCCCAGATTTTCACGTCGCTGGGTTCGAGGGTGTGGCCGAACAGAAACGAGAGCAAGGAAAGGGCGATCGCGGCCATGATGAAATATTGAGCCTGGATCGCGGTTTTGGCTGATTTAATCGCTAAAATCGCCACGAGTACGGTGACGATCAGCGCTGTCTGGGTCTGGTTCAGGTCGGGAAACGTCCACACCAAACTCTCGGCAAATCCCAGGGTGTAGAGGGCGACGGAGAGGGCTTGGGCAAAGTAAAGGGGAATGCCCACTGCGCCCCCGGTTTCGATGCCCAGGGAGCGGCTAATCATATAGTACGCGCCCCCGGCCCGGATGACGCGATCGGTGGCGATCGCCGATACAGAAAAGCTCGTCAGCAGAGTGATCGCTGTCGAGAGGGTGACGATTAGCAGCGTCCCGCCCCAGCCTACGTTTCCCACAACCCAGCCGAAGCGCAGGTACATGATCACCCCCAAAATGGTCAGGATCGAGGGGGTGTACACGCCGCCGAAGGTGCCCAGGCCGCGCTGGGTTTCGGGGCGATCGCTTTGGGGAGTAGGAGAGGAATTAGTCATTACCCATCATTATTAACCACCGACAGCCGACAAACGCACCTTTGTAATTCTTATCATTGCCAGCCGCTTTTCCCCAAACATTTCACAGTCTTTCCACAGGCGATCGCGAAGTTTTCCACAGGTTAGAGAAAGTTTTCCACAGGCGATCGCGCTACAACCCGGTCTTGGGGAATATTTGGGGAATACCAAGTACGATCGCGCTTGGTGATTAAGGTGGGGCCATTTTTATGAAGTTATGTAACAAAAAAGCCCCCCAAACCCTCATTCTACCGTCGATCTTTTTTTTTCTTGAAGAAGGCTGCAACGTTTCGCAACATTGACAACACCATGAGGGTTGAGGTGACAATAAAGTTCGCACCCCCAAAAAGCGCGATCGCGAAGGAGGATCCCGTGAACCCGATCAGTATCCTGGCCGAAATCCCCGAAGACCTACACGAGTCCCTCAAAAGCTACCTCGAGAGGCATCCCGACTGGGATCAAGACCGCGTATTCTCAGCCGCTTTATCCCTATTTCTACTGCAAAATGCCGAAGGGACTTCCCCGGAAACCTCGCAAAACTACCGACGAGCCGCCCGAGTCTATTTAGAGACGTTATTCGAGCATCCGGCTTGCTAGCTCGTGTTGCCATTCCCCCTTCCATTCCCTCGTTCCCTGGCTCTGCCAGGGAATGCTATTCTAGAGGCTCTGCCTCATGTATTCTGGAGGCGGAGCCTCCACAGTTCGTAGCGCCCCGGAGAGACGCTACGAGGGGAAAAGTTAGTCTTTGCAAGTGATAACCGATAATAGCAATGAAGCAAGAGACTGTCGCCAAACAACGAGGGTATAACGTTTTAACCGTCACTGATGCAAAAGAAATTGTCAGCCATTGGCTCGCTGGCATCGACTTAGCAAACGCAACCGAATTAGGACTTCCCGAAGTAGACGATCGCTATCATATCTGGCGGGTTCCAGTGCGATCGCCCCAAGGTTCCCCCGTCGGTGAAGTGGCGATCGATGCCTATACCACAGAGATTTTACCTGCCAAAACGACGCGAGCGGAGATTATAACCGCTCGTTTGTTAAGACAAGACGAGCAAAAAGTCAAGCGCAAACGCAAGCCCAAAAAGGAATACAAACTCTCTCAACTCAGAAATACGATCGGCTGGGGAGATTGTGTCGATCTCGTTGACGATCTGCCTAGCGACAGTATCGACTTAATTTTTACATCGCCCCCTTATTTTAATGCCCGTCCCGAATATTCGCAATACGAACAGTACGAAACCTACTTACTGAAGATGCGGCAAGCGATCGGAAGTTGCCATCGCGTTCTCAACGAAGGGCGTTTTTTTGCCATTAATATTTCTCCGATTTTAATCCGGCGGGCTTCTCGCAACGAAGCCTCCAAACGTATCGCTGTTCCCTTCGATTTGCATCGAATTTTTATCGAAGAAGGGTACGATTTCATCGACGATATTATTTGGCTGAAACCCGAGGGCGCAGGCTGGGCAACTGGACGCGGACGGCGTTTTGCTGCCGATCGCAATCCTTTACAATACAAAGCCGTTCCCGTTACTGAATATATTTTAGTCTATCGCAAGCAAACCGACTTACTCATCGACTGGCACATTCGCAACCACCCTCAGCCGGAAGTGGTTGCCGACTCCAAAGTTGCCGACGGTTACGATCGCACCAATGTTTGGAAAATTCAGCCAGCGACAAACTCGAAACATCCAGCAGCATTTCCGCAAGAACTGGCTGAAAAAGTGATTGCTTACTACTCATTTAAAAATGATGTGGTTCTCGATCCTTTCGCCGGATCGGGAACGGTGGGGGCAGCCGCAGCAAACCTCGATCGTCGCTTTGTTTTATTTGACAGCAATCGGGCTTATATCGAACTGATGCAAGAAGCCGTTGTCGGTTGGAAAAACATCGACCCCAGATCGGTTGAGTTTGCGATCGCCGGGCGATCCAAGGATTGATAATGGCGGGTCGATCGAGATTGAAAATACGCCAAATTGCCCCTGAGAATGAAAAAGGCCTTGTCGATCGCCCTCAAATCCGGTATCATCCAAGAATACTCAATCTTAAATGGATATGCTTGCCGTCCACGTTGCCGATATCGAAGTCTCCGAACTCACGGGAATGGGGCGAATTGCCCTCCACTGGAAAGAAGAACTCCAGCGTCGCGGTTACGATTACATTCATATCGGCCCGTCTCAAGTTCCCTACCTTCCCAAGCGAGGAATGGCTCGAGGCTTGTTTCCTTATGCTGCCTATCAATACTATCGGAGTTTAGGGCAAAAAGCAGACTTATTTCTCGTTCACGAAGCCGCAGGCGGCCCCTTTGTCGCCGATCGCGTTCCCAGTTTTATCTTCAGTCATGGCTTCGATCGACGAATGTGGAATCAGTCCCTCGACGGTGGCGGTAAAGTCCGTTGGATTTCCAAGATTTTATATCCAATTTGGCGGCTGCGTCAGTGCGATTTAGGCGTTTCTAAAGCTACTTATTTATTACTGAGTAACTATGAAGATGTAGACTACGCTCGAGACTACTACGGTCGCGATCCGGGCGATACCTACGTTTTCAAAAATGGCGTATATCCCTCGCAACTGAGCGCAAACGACGCACCAGAGGATAAAGTCACTGTCATTTATCTCGCTTCTTGGATTCCGCGCAAAGGCTACAAGCAACTGATCCAAGCTGCTACAATTTTACAGCAAAAAGGCCTCGAAGTCAACTATTTGCTGGCCGGAACTGGAGCCGATGCTGCAACAGTAAAAAGTGACTGGCCCGAGTCGCTGCACCCCTATATCGAAGTGGTTCCGAAGTTCAAAAAAGAGGAAGAAGAATCCTTACTCGGCCGGGCGAATATTTTCGTGCTTCCCAGTTGGTTTGAAGGCCAGCCCCTGTCCTTGTTGCAAGCCATGGAAGCCGGACGCTGCTGCATTGCCAGCGATAACTGCGGTCAGCGAGATGTCATCGATCGCGACCAAAATGGATTGCTGTACCCAACAGGAAATAGCGAAAAACTGGCTGAGGCGATCGCCCGTTGCGTCGCCGACAAAGACCTGCGATCGCGCTTAGGACAAAATGCCAAAGCCTTTACCCAAAACCGGACTTGGGAAGAGGCTTCTTCAGAACTGGTCGATCGGATTGAATCCGTCCTCGATCGCTAATTTCTCCCCATAGCGATCGTTGCGTCCGGTGAAGAACGCAACGAGGGCAACACGCAATTTACTGCTGTTCGGTCAAATTGGCCGTGCGTTCGCCTAGATAACGGCTCAAAAACGCATTCACCAACGACAGAATGACCGGGCCGAAAATAAAGGCTAAGGGGCCGCGAACGGTAAATCCCGATACGAATGCCGAAGCCAACCACAAACAAATTCCGTTAACCACGAACGAAAAGAGTCCTAACGTTAGAAGGTTGAACGGTAGGGTGAGAACCGTAACGACGGGTTTGACAAACGCATTCACGAAGCCGACGGCGATCGCCGCCACCAACGCAATGGAAAAGCTGGAAATATCCACACCGGGAACGACTAAATCCACCGCCAGCAAGCTGACAGCAGTGGCTAACCAAGTCACGGCGATGGCAATGACGTTAAATCCTGCAATCATAAGTTCCTCCGATTGATGGTATCTGACAATATTTCTATTGTGCGCGATCGCGCCTTGTTTGACCTCCCCACAAAGAGAGATGGCGATCGCGCCGCGCCCCCCCGATCTCAGCAATTGCCAAAAAACACGCCGTAGCCGCCAATTTCTACTGTATCGTGATAGCGACGATTGTAAAAGTCCGCTTCATCCGCTTTCACGCAGTGGGGAAACTCGGTCAGAGAATAGTGAACGGGCATTGGCGATAGATTAAACAAGCATAGCAAATACTGGCGATCGCACTTGCGAGTAAAACCGAGAATCGGTTCGGGGGTCTCTAATAGGGTTAAATCGCCTTCCGTCAAAGCGGGTTGTTGCTTGCGCCACGCAATCAAACGGCGGTATTTGTTCAGCAAAGAACTGGGTTTGGGATGTTGTACGTCTACCGCATGAGAATAGTGTTCTTCTGGAATCGGCAACCAGGGGTCTTTCGCCGTTGTAAATCCGGCATTCGGCGCTTCTTTTTCCCAGGGAATGGGCGTGCGAGATCCATCGCGACCTAAAATAGCTGGATATCCTGCCAGTCCGAAGGGATCTTGCATTTTCTCGTAGGGAACGTCCGCTTGGGTTAGGCCTAATTCGTCCCCTTGATAGATGCAAAAACTGCCGCGCAAAGCAACTAATAGAGCCGCAAACATTAAGTCAAAGGCTTCGTGACTGAAGTCGTCATCGATTAAAAACTTGCGCCAGCGCGACTTCAAACGAGGGAAATCGTGGGTTCCTCCCGTCCAACAAATTGCTCCATCTTCGCCCAGGGAATCTTCAACTTTTTGAATAATACGGCGCAACAGTTTGTAACTGAGGGGTTCGTTACTCATCAAAGAGGAATTGTACGCCAAGTGCAGCCGTTTGGGGCCGCGCACGTATTCGGCCGAGGTTTTAATGGTATCTTCGGCAGAACTGATTTCGGCCAGGGAGATGGCATCGTAGCGATCGAGCAATTCCCGAATCGGTTCGAGCAGTTCTAGGGTTTCTGGCTGGCAGAAGTTGTATTTATTCAGTTGCGAGAAAAAAGGATCGTTGGGATCGGCTCCGGCGGGTCGCTTGCGAGTTTTGGGTCGAATGGGATTGTCGCGCAGTTGGCGATCGTGGGTGAAAAAGTTAACCACATCCAGGCGAAACCCATCCACTCCCATTTTTAGCCAAAATTCAGCTACGTCTAAAATCGCTTGTACGACTTCGGGGTTGTACCAGTTTAGATCCGGCTGTTCGGCCAGGAAGTTATGCAAATAATATTGATGGCGAGAATCGTCCCAAGTCCAGGCGCTACCGCCAAAGGTTGCCAGCCAATTGTTAGGCGGCGATCCGTCCGGTTTGGAATCGGCCCAAACGTACCAATCGGCTTTGGGATTGGTTTTATTTTTGCGACTTTCTAGAAACCAGGGATGTTGGTTTGAGGTGTGGTTCCAAACCTGATCGATGAGGATTTTAAGATCGCGATCGTGGGCAGCATTGAGGAGTTTCTGGAAATCTTCCATCGTCCCAAACATGGGTTCGACGGCGCGATAGTCAGAAATGTCGTAGCCGAAATCTTTCATCGGCGACTTAAAAAAGGGCGACACCCAAACCGCATCCACATTTAAGGAGGCGATATAGTCGAGATTTTGCAGAACTCCGGGGAGATCGCCGATACCATCTCCGTTAGAATCTTTGAAACTGCGGGGATAGACTTGATAGATCACAGCGCTGCGCCACCAGTCTCCAGTATTCATGCGATCGACCTCCGTTGGGTTTTGGTATCTTCTTTCGCGATCGTACCAGAGATGCCCAGGGTTCGACATCGATCTTTAGGGCGAATTTTCTGGAGATCCGTGCTATGATGCTGACTCTCCTATGGAAGGCGCGATCGATCCGGTGGAAAATGGATAGAGTCGTGCTAAAATGAAGTTGGTTCTTAGAGCGATCGATTTGTGCAAGCTGAACCTACAGAAATTCGCAACTATCTAACACCCGATGGTAAAAGTCCTTATGAAAATTGGTTTAACTCACTACGAGATAACAAAGGCAAAGCAAAAATTCGTATTCGACTCGGGCGCATCATGGCAGGTAATATGGGAGACTATCGATCGGTTGGCAGTGGCGTATTCGAGTTTAAAATAGATTACGGGCCGGGATACAGGATCTATTTCGGTCGATTGGGGTTAACCATCGTATTGCTGTTGTGCGGTGGGGATAAAGACTCTCAGAAGCGAGACATTCGTAAAGCAAAGGAATACTGGCAAGACTATGAAAGCCGTACAAACTCCGACCAGTAGAAACTATCGCGATTATCTGTTAGAATCGCTGCGCAATCACCCTCAAGAAGCCGCCGAGTATCTTGCTGCGGTGTTTGAAGAAGAGCCAGATTCGGCACTTTTACAGCGTGTCATTGCTGATGTTGTAGAAGCACTCGCCGATCGCAGTAGCGACCCCGAACGAACTCGACAGTGCGATCGCCGTTTGGCTCGGAAAATTTCTGAGAGTGGCGGTAGCGAAATTTACGAATTCTTTGCTTTAGTGGCCGCTTTGGGATTTGAGATTCGGATCGAATTGGCCAGTCTAGCAAAGACTTCCCAAGAAGAAAAGCGGTAACGGTTCGGGTTGCAATTCTATAACAATTCGCGAGGAATATGATTGCGCCGCGCGTATACTATCGCGAACGCACTACCAAACCTAAAGGTGCGGTTTCCGATTCGGTAATGGGTCTCGCTTCGCGACCAACAGAGTCGCACTACTAATCGTAAAAAGCGTGATTTTCGGTTTGGTAATGGGAGCGCCTTGCTCCCAGTCTATTAAACAGCGATCGCCTTCCTCATCTTAAAACGCTCGAACTCAACACCGTCGCGATCGACATATTCGGTTTCAACAATTTCAAACCCCATTTTCAAGAAAAAATGTTTGGCGATCCGACTGGCTTCCGTGCGTAAATGGGTTGCCCCCGACGCGATCGCGCGGCCTTCCAAACGGCGATAAATTTGCGTCGCGTACCCCTTACGTCCGTATTGGCTGGTGGTATAAAGAAGAGAAATGCGATCGACCGGATCGAGTTGTCCGAAGGCGACAACTTCGCCGTTTTCGACACTCACGATCGTCCAACCGCCATCGAGTTTTTGCTTTAAACGATCGGCAAAAGCCGCCCAAACTTCCACTTGCGTGCTAGAATAGACTTGGGATCCCGTGTTCGTCGCCGCATCTCGATAGACTCGGGCGATCGCGTCTAGATCGGAAGTTTGATATTCTCGGATTTCCATAAAACGGCTTTACTCTTCAGTGGAAACCGTGCCAAAATGACGATCGACCAAATTGCCAGCCTCTTCAGGCGTGACTTTTTCGTAGCGAGTTTTATCGGGAACCACGACTAAATTGGGGCCGCGCTTGCACCCTTTCAAACAACCCGTTTTTTGAATGCGAACGCGATCGCCCAGTTGCGATTCTTCGATGCGATTTTCGAGGGCACCGAGCACTGCTTTTGCGCCACGCTTGCAACAGGAGGATTTTTGACAAATCAACACCTTTCCCACAGGTGCTTTTTTGGGGGCAGGAGAGGCGATCGGTTCTTTTCCCACATCAGCCAAAGGTAGAATATCCCAGGCTTTTAACTTGCTTTTGCCCTTCTTAAAATCGATCGTCTTTTCACCGCGCACTCGCACCCAGTCTCCGGGTTGCAAAGCGGGTAACTCGGATCGCAGGCTTTTTTCTAGTTTAATCGCCCACACGCCGCGATCGGTCGCCACGCGGATACTTTTAACCTTACCGCTCCCCTTAAAGATAAAGCCGAGCAGTTGCGCGTCCAGGTTAAAATCGGAGACGCTCTGATATTTCTTACTTTTACCCATTGTTTTCTCCTCGATAAATACGGTATTCGGGGGATCGGTAAGGTTGCCGATCGCGACCACCTTAATATTATGCAGCAATACGCCTCTTGTTTAGTGTGTTATCCGTAACGTTTTGCCCGAGCGGTTGTCCCCCCGAACCGCCAAAGGGACGATCGTCTGCTATAATAGCCGCCATCGGGAAGCGATCGCTTATCGATGGCGAGATAACCTATCCTCGATCGTACACGATCTTTCAAACTCCGAGCGCCAAACCGACGAACGGTACGATAACCAATCCGAATCCTACTTGCTCAGTTTAGGTAAAATTTTGCGATTGTAAAAAACTTGCAGCCAATAGCCGATCGCAAAGGTCAAAGGAATTCCCAAGCCCAGGATAAATAAGGATTGAAGGTATGACTTTTCACCCCAAATGCGAGCGAGGAGCGACCAAACCGGACGATGAAATTAAGAAAACACAAAATGAAGCTCGACATAAATTTTTTGCGTATTCGGCGATGTCACTAGGAATTAGAGTGTCTTGAAAACCCCGAAAAAAACCAATATAGATGGGAATTGTACCTGCTAACATCAGAACTCGATCCAGAGGGTAGTGAAACCAAACGCGATCGGGGAGTAGCATCCTGAAAGCGAGAAATCCCATCAAACAAACAACTGCTACTGCAACAGCTAAGATTGTATTGACTTTAGCGAACTTGCTTTGATGCTGGTAGCTGACCATTCCGAAGACAAAAAATACGAAATAGGTATCGAAATGCCCGGAAAAAAGGGCGATGTCGGCACTACTGGCAATACTGCGGATACAATAAATTGCCAAAAGGAAGACGATCGCTCCTGCTAATAAAGTTCGCGTACTTCCGAGCGATCGCCTTAAGAAAATAAACGCAAGATAACAGAAAAATAAATTGCTAACAAACCAGATTGTTTGATAGTTTTCTCCGAAAAAATTGGGTAGAAATGATTGCAAGCCGAGGGCGTGGAGCAGGAAATTACCCCAAGATGGAAGTTGCCCTTCCGTTTGATAGGGATAGGCGGTAAATGAGTAGACGATAACTGCCAATAAATACAACGGGTAAATGCGATAAAATCGATTTTCGAGAAACGCTCGTACCGAGTCAGACCTTTTAGAAATGGCAAGTTTGTAGCCAGACAAAAACAGAAATCCACCGACTGCAAATTTCTGTAAAAATTCATCTAGTCCAGTTTTATAAGGATTGAAGAAATAATGGGTAATCGCCCAGAGGTAATCTTGGTTATAGCTGACGTGATGTAGAAAAAGGACGATTCCAACGAAAGTCAGGGTCATGTAAATGGTTGGATCGACCCAGACTAATTTTCGATCGGGTTGGTTTTCCATGACAAAATCTCCAAAAAAATATTGGCTTAAGTCATTTCCCCAGTGAGCCGGAAGAACTGGGAGAAAGTAACTTAGATTTACAACGCCGCTGCCAAATTCTCTAAATATCCTCGACTTAAAAACGACACATTTTCGACGGTTCCGGTAGCATCGTCCAACTTCACTTCCAAACCTGCACCGCCGGCTTTAACGCGGATATAGGCTAAGCCAAAATAGTTGCCATCAATTTCGACAATACTGGTGAGCTTGCCCACCTTTTCATCTCCGAGTGTCACCACCGTTCCCGGTTCGACTCGATCCGATAAACGAATGCCCCAAAGCTGCTGCTTCACTCCTTGATAGGTGTTCAAACGAGCGATCGTCTCTTGACCGATATAGCAACCTTTCTCAAAAGAAATCGTTTGCCACAACCCTGCTTCTAAGGGGTTAAAGTCTTCGGTCAGTTCGGCATCGGGTAGGGGTCGTCCGGCTTCTACGCGCAACTGTTCCCAGGCGTTTTGTCCTACCGGAATTGCGCCTTGTTGAGTCAGTTCTTGCCATAACTTGGCGCTGTTTTCAGTATCGACAACGAACGTAAAACCATCGTTACCCAAACCGCTACCAACTGCAATGCGGACATCGAAATCTGCAATTTTGACGACTTGGTGGCTTCCGTAGGTTTCGAGGTTTTCTGCCCCAAAAGACTTCACTACCTCTCCACTTTTTGCCCCCAAGAGACTAAATGCAGCCGTCGCTTCTGTCGCGTCTTCTAACTCCACTTTATCCATCGGAAAGATGTAGCGATCGATCCATTCCATTAACGTTTGTCGGCGTTGGGGAGAGACTAACAATAACACGGCCTCATCGGTGATGTATGCAGTGGCTAAATCGATCGTCCGGGCAGTGGAGGTGACAAAAACGGTGTCGCAACCGTCTCCCGGTTGGCGAGTGTTAAAATTGTTGGTCGTTTGGTTGTGGAGAAACCGCAGGCGATCGTCTCCAGAAATGCGAATGCGTCCCCAGTGGGTACGATCGACGATCGCGATCCCCTCATTGGCAGCTTTCCTCGCCTCTAGATCGTTGCCAAAGGTGAGGGGAATGCCTGTGGTGTCGTCGAACTTGGCCCCTGTAGTGGCTTGTATTTCTCGCAGTTGGGAAGTCATGGCAGTTGTTTAAAGGGCGATCGAGAAGATTGTACCATGTTGTTGTCAATTGTCAGCAAGCCGATACAGATGCGATCGCCTACCAGATGCGCCGCAATTCTAGGGTAAAATCGGGGAGAACATCTTCCCCAGACAAGCGATCGGGTTTCTCTAAAACTTCGACTTCCTTTCCACTACGATAAATTTCCACTCGTTGGTTTTGGGGATCGATGAGCCAACCGAGTCGCGCACCGTTGTCGATATATTCGCGCATTTTCTCTTGTACCGTCGAGAGGCGATCGCTCGGGGAACGCAACTCGACAACAAAATCAGGACAAATTGGGGCAAATTTCCGGCGTTCTTCGGCGGTGAGGCTTTCCCAGCGATCGCGTTTTATCCAAGAGGCATCAGGCCCCCGGATAGACCCATTCGGCAACGTGAAACCGACAGAAGACTCGAAGGCCACTCCTAAAGTCTCGTTGGCTTGGGCCCAAATCCAGAGTGGGGCGCTGATACTAAGGTTGCGTTGGCTTGATTCGCCACCTGCGGGAGGGGTCACAATTAATTCTCCGGTTGCGGTTCGTTCCAATCGTAAATCGCGGTTCGCGGCGGCGATCGCGGCAAATTCGTCTTCGGAAACGTGAAGATTGAGATCGGGAGGGAGTTCTAGGGAAAGAGCGTACATAGTCGCGATTTCGATGCTGTAATTCCACCATTTTAAGCGATCGCTGGGGAAATAACGATCGCGTTGGTTAACAATCTGTCACAATAGAAACAGATGCAACCCAAAGACCCATTATGCAACTGACTTGGCTAGATAGCAATTCCTGGACGATCGACCTGGGAGGAAAGCGAATTCTCCTCGATCCTTGGCTAGTTGGCGAGCTCGTCTTTGCCGAGTTAGACTGGTTGTTTGCCGGGAAACGCGATCGCGATCGCGCCATTCCCGACAATATTGATTTCATTCTCCTCTCCCAAGGCCTCGAAGATCACGCCCATCGCCCCACGCTGCAACAACTCGATCGCGATCTGCCCGTTATCGGCTCCCAAAATGCTGCCAAAGCTGTCACCGAATTAGGCTACCATAATGTCACCGCTTTAGGTCATGGCGATCGTTATGTCTTTGAAAACGCGATCGAAATCCACGCGACCCCCGGTTCGCGAGTGGGAATGACCACAGTGGAAAACGGCTACGTTCTCAAGAGTTTGGATACTGGAGAAACCCTGTATTACGAACCGCACGGATCTCATTCAGAAACCGTGCGAAAATTTGCTCCAGTGGATGTCGTCATTGCCCCAGTTGTCAACCTATCGGTTCCCTTCGTCCCACCCATTATTCAAGGTAAAAATAGCGCTTCCAAACTCGCTAACTGGTTGCAACCCAAGTATTTTGTCAATACGGCCGCAGGTGGAGATATCCACTATTCCGGCGTACTGGCCAACTTTTTGACTTCCGAAGGTAGTACAGAAGAACTGCAAGCAGTTTTGAAGAAAAATAATTTGGATACTCGAGCCATTGATGCTACGCCAGGGGAACCGTTGGAATTGGGGGATTAGGGGTTTGGGGGATTAGGGGGATGGGGAGAATACAACCTCGTACCTCACCCCTCATACCTCGCACCTCATACAGTAGAATAATCGAGCAGACGATCGCGCTCTAAGGTGTCCGGTATGTACGGCGTTTCCCCTCCTCCCAGCACTGAGACTCCCACCCCCACTACGTCCGAACCGTCCGAGTGGCAAGGGATGCTGCCAGCGTTGGCGGCCGGCGTAGGTTTGGCCCTGGCTGTGGTTTTGGGTAGCGGTTATCTCCTGTCGCGGCCTTGCGTGTTGGGCAGTTGCGAAGCCCTGGCCGACGCTCGCGCCCGCACCCAAACCGGGATGCTAACCTTAGAAGCAGAGAAAACCACCGACGCATTAGGGGCGGCCCGCCGTCAGTTAGCCGACGCGATCGCCGAACTCGAAGATATTCCCCGGTGGTCGCGCTATTCCCCCACGGCCCGCACTCTCCTGGCCCAGTATCGCAGCGATATCGCCCGACTCGATCGCGTTATTGAGGCCCTCAGTTTGGGGGCGATCGCGGCCGAAAAAAGCCAAAACCCGCCCCACCCCGAAGTGGAATGGAAGCGCATGGCCCGCCTCTGGGAAGCCGCGATCGCGCAATTAGAAGCCATTGATGGGGACAACCCGGCTTACGAGTTGGTACAGATTAAAATCGAGCAATATCGGGATAATTTAGCCTCTGTACGCGATCGTCTGGCCTTGGAACGCACCGCCCAACACCAGTTAGAAGTGGCCCAGTCGGCGGTGGACATGGCCCGCGTCCGTCAAAATATGGCTGCGGACTTGGCGAGTTGGCGGTTGGTAGCGGCCACTTGGCAAACGGCGATCGCGGCCCTGCGGCGGGTTCCCGAAGGAACGACAGCCCACAACCAGGCCCGCGACCTGTTGCAAAACCACCAGTCGGAACTGGCTGCGGCCACCGATCGCAAAACCCAAGAACAGATCGCCGCCAACTTCTACGAACGGGCCGTGCGCCTGGGGGACGAAGCCCGCCAAGCCGAGGCCCAGCAGCAGTGGGCCCGCGCCGCCAACCAGTGGCAGCAAGCCCTCAATTTGGCTTTGCAAGTTCCGGCTAATACTTCCGTCCACGATCGCGCTCAAACCCTGGCCGTCTCCTTTTCGACGGCGCTGCAACAGGTGGGCGAAAAACAGTATCTTGCAAGTTTGTTGCAACGGGCGCGGGTACAACTGCAACGAGTTTGCAACGCCCAAGTGCAAATTTGTGTCTACAGCGTCACTCCCGACGCGATCGTAGTGCGTCTCACCGAAGGCTACAGGAACCGGATCCGCCAGACGGCCCAACTGGCCGCAGCAACGGGGGACGATCGCACTCAAGACCTGTTGCAGGAACACTTTGAGGCGATCGCCGATAAGTTCCGCGAGATTGGCAGCGCTGCCCGCCGTCCGGTCAAGGTGTACGATCCCGAAGGCAACGTTATCGGCAGTTACGCCCCGCGCTAAGTTTGGGATCCATTCTCAATGTCTTACTTGGAATCATTTTCAACAAAAAAGTCTTATTGACAAAAAGGAGCGCCGCCGTCTATCCTAAAAGAAGAGACAAGCCCTAACATAGCGGTCATGGTTACTTACACGACGGCGGCCCTAAAAGCAGAATTAAACGAAAGAGGTTGGCGCTTAACCCCCCAGCGAGAGAAGATTTTGCATATCTTCCAAGATCTGCCGCGCGGGGAACATTTGAGTGCCGAGGATTTATACCAACTACTACACGAACAGGATGAAAAAATCAGTCTTTCGACAGTGTACCGGACGCTCAAATTGATGGCTCGCATGGGAATCTTGCGCGAGTTGGAGTTAGGAGAAGACCACAAACATTACGAGATCAACCGCCCCTATCCCTACCACCACCACCATTTGATCTGCGTTAAATGCAACAAGACGATCGAATTTAAGAGCGATCCGGTCTTGAAAATTGGCTCGAAAACGGCGAAGAAAGAAGGCTACCATTTGCTCGACTGTCAGTTAACCATTCATGCCGTTTGTCCGGTGTGCCAACGGTCGATCGCTCCGGTTTGAGGGGTTAGGTTCTAGGTTTTAGGTATTAGGGAATTAGGAAATTAGGGAATTAGGGAATTAGGGGGAATACAACCTCATACCTGATACCTCATACCTGATACCTCATACCTGATACCTCATACCTAATTTAATACCTCTACAGGACTGTACGGATCGACGTGAGGGTGACACTCAATGCAGGTGTTGACCGTGACTTCTTCGGGTAAGTCAACGCCAACGTGCAAAGCGTGAAAAAATTCAGAATGTGCGATGCGATCGAAGCGTTCTCGTTCTGGGGTGGTTTTGGGACGAGAGAAGGTTTGCAGGTAGTTCCACAAAATTTGTAGCTGCGGTTGGCGAACTAGGCGAATTTCGCGGCCGTAGTGTTCGGGATCTTGAATGAGATGAAACCAGGTTTCTCGGGGGACAACTCCTGGCGGAATGGCAATGTGACAGCTACCGCAGTTTTGTAAATAAAGTTGATAGCCGACTTGGTGGCTGTCGGGAATGGGGTCGATCGTCCCAATACTTAATATACGGTCTTCCGATGGCTGAGTCAAGGCGATCTGGGAGAGTCCCCAACCGAGGAACAGACTCCAGAAAATCAGCAACAGCAGCAGGAAAAAGGGCGATCGTCGCCGTCGGGAACGGGAGGGTTTGGGTTTGCGCCGCATGAGAACCGTGCGATCGGGGAACCTTTCGATTATACTCCACAGTTTAACCGTTTTCAGACCGAAAGCGATCGCATTTGCCACAAACTGGAAAGAGGTTACTCTGGTCGATCGTCTGGGGGAGGAAACAATTTGGCCTCGCTAGATAATTTAAGCGTCTTGCTCCCGAACTGTCAAAAACGCGAGCAAGATGTTTGCGCTACCAAGCAGACCTGAATGCTTACAATCAAATGAACATGGTTTTGGTGTAAACGATGGCTTTTACGATCGCATCGAGGGCAAATTGCTTCTTTTTCTTCAGCTTCTAGAGTCAGGATAATTTGTTTTTCGTGTGGGTAAGTGTACTCGACAACTTTGTTTCCGGGTAGATCTAGAAGTTGAGTGAGAATTTTTCGATGGGATCTCGGCATCTAATTTTTCCTCCTTGAGAAAAATCATTGTGGGCGATGTCCCTACTCCGCTTTTAATTAATGGGGCAATCAGAGGGGCTGGATAGGGTTGCGATCGCATCCTTTTGCCATTGCAACCTCGTTTCTAATTTATAGTTTAGCATACTATTTTGTGAAGAGCCACAAAAATTAAGACAAAACTTAAAATTTGGCGCGATCGCGCCATACGTCCCCCTTTGGCCGTATAATCTCCCCAGGACTGGCCCGATCTACCACAGGCAGGGGATATGGCAACTCAACAACCCATTTTGCGACGCGGCGACGGTATCGACTATCCCGAATTTCTCGAACCCGTCAAAACCTTGCAAACTTTATTGATCCAAGCAGGCGAATTGCCCGAAGGGGAGGCAGTAGATGGCCTGTTTGGTTCCAAAACCGAAGCGGCGGTAAAACGCTTTCAAGAGAAAAATGGTTTAATTGCTGATGGTATTGTCGGGCCGAATACCTGGTCGGTTCTCGACACCCTAGACGCAGAAGAAGAAGTCAAACGCTATCCCGCCTTGCGCGTTGGCGATGGTATCGACTATCCCGAACTCGAAACTGCGGTTAAAGAACTGCAAACGCTGCTAAAACAAGCCGGATCTCTACCCGAAGATGCCGTTATTGATGGCTTGTTCGGCCCCAAAACCGAAGCGGCGGTGAAGCAATTTCAAGCCGAAAAACAACTGGTACAAGATGGAATTGCCAGCAAAGAAACCTGGTCGGCACTCTTAGAAGCCCCGGTTACAGTTTATACCCCCGATCGCCCGGAGAAACCGGATATCGAAAGTTTGCCCTTCGATGTCGATCGCATTGTGGCTTCCATTCCCTATCCCGAAGTGCGACAAGTTGCTTACGATACCGTTCCCTTAATTTTACGCGAGTGCATCGCCAACGATATCACCGATTTGGGACAAATTGCCTACGTTCTCGCCACCGCCGAACACGAGTCTCGTTTGGGGTTGTGGATGTACGAATTTGCCAGTGGTTGGGCCTACGAATGGCGATCGGATTTAGGAAACAACCAACCTGGCGACGGGCCGCTTTACAAAGGTCGCGGCTTCGTACAAATTACGGGTCGTCGCAATTATACCGACTGGTCGAACCGCTTGGGAATCGATTTGGTTGCCGATCCCGATCGCACCGCAGATCCGGCGATCGCGGCGGTAATTCTGGTCATTGGAATGCGCGACGGAACGTTTACCGGGCGAAAAATTGGCGATTACGTTTTTGGCAACTACCGCGATTTTTATGGTGCCCGTCGGGTGATTAACGGCCTCGATCGCGCCTCGATGATAGCCGCGATCGCCAACGAATACTATCGCGTTCTTTAACACCGCGATCGACAATGTGGGTGAAATTGACATGAAACCGTAGGGGTAGCGCCCCCGTGCCTACCCCGTTCAATTCGTGGGAAAGGGGCGATTCTGCTACTGCTACGCAGACGCTACGCGAACGCGGGGGTTCGATCTCGTGGGAAAGGGGCAACCATAGGGGGTTTGCCCATACAAAATTCGATTTAATTGTACAGTTTTCTTAAAAACGCGATCGCGTTTTTAACCTCTAAATATAGCGCAACTTTCCTGAAAATAACAGCTTGTGACCCTATATCCAAAGGAGTAAACTGTAAAATTACGTCCCATAAACCGAAGCCTGTAGCCCATGGTCAGAGAACTAGAGAAGAAACCGCCCATCGACGAATTCCCAGAGAACGCTACCACTGCCAACCCAGTATTCTATCGTACCTATAGCCGCCGCGTCGATCGCGGGCGCGAAACCTGGAAACAAGTGTGCGATCGCACCACCAACGGACTCGCCCAACTCGGCGATCTGACCCCCGAACAGGTGGATTTGCTGCGGCGAATGCAGCTAGAAATTAAAGCCCTCCCCTCCGGGCGCTGGCTGTGGGTTGGCGGTACGCCATGGATCGAAGATCCGGAGAATTTCTCGGGTGCGTATAACTGTACCAGCACCAACGTCGTAGACTGGCAAGCCTTCGGTCTGATGATGGACTTGGCGATGATGGGATGTGGAACCGGGGCGGTACTCGAACCCCGCTACATCGATCGCCTACCCGCCATTCGCAACCGCCTCAACGTGCGCTTAGAGGGTGAAATTGGCACGACCGAACCCGAAAAGCGCCGCGAAACCACAGATGCGATCGTTGATGGAAATGCAGTCCGCATCTGCGTCGGCGACTCTCGTCAGGGTTGGGTAAAATCCTATCAAACCTTGCTGGAATTGTCGTCAGACGAGAGTTTTAACGGCGAAATTGAGGTCGTTATTGACTTGTCGGACGTGCGCCCCGCCGGAGAACCGTTGCAAGGGTTTGGTGGTGTAGCAAATCCTGTAAAGTTGCCGCAATTGTACCAACGTTGCGCGGCAATTTTGAATAAAGCTGTAGGACGGAAATTAAGTTCGGTCGAGTGCTGTTTGTTAATTGATGAAGCAGCTACAACGATCGTAGCCGGAAATATTCGCCGCTGTATCGCTTACGGGGAAAAGGTTTCAGCGATTTCAGGTATGAAGCCTATCCAAGATGTTGCCATCGGCGAACTGGTGCTGACTTCTTCTGGACAGTATAAGCCTGTTACGAATAAGTTCGTACAAGGCGTACAAAATGTTGTCGAGATTCGGACTCGCGAAACGGCAATCCGTTGTACGGCTAACCATCGCATTGCCGTTTACAATGGTTTGCAGTCCTACACTTGGAAGTATGCAGGCGAACTGCAACCGGGCGATCGCCTGATTTCTGTCCCTCACCGGAAAGGAATGCCTTGCTCGACCACTGACTATGCTTGGCTGGTAGGCTTCTTTATCGGTGACGGTCATGCAGATATCGCTTCCTTAAAACGCCGCAATGGTGGTGGCGGATGCGTCACTTTTGCCTTTTCTAGCGAGCGATTGAACGGCCCCCTCGGGCAAAAATGCCTTCGCATTCTCAAAAGCCTGGGTTATACCCCTGCAATTAGTTTTCGCGAGAACCATGCCTACATCAAAGTTCACCGCAAAGACTTAGCGGACGAACTCATTCAGTACAAACAGCCTTGGGAAACTCCCATTATTCCAGAGTTTGTTTGGCTGGGAACTGAAGACATTCGCGGTGCATTTCTAGCGGGTTTAGCGGATGCTGATGCAGGGCCGTCGCGGAATGTTTTGTTACACTCCAACAAAATCGAGTTTCTGCGGCAAGTGCAACGTTTGTCTTTGTCTTTAGGCATTGCGACAACGTTACACGAACGCAGCCCGAAAACGCTTAAAGGCCGCGATACAGTTTACGAAGGCTGTCACTGGCTGAAAATTCGCGGCATTCAGTCTCAAGTCAATGCAGTCGCTCTCGTAAATCCGCACATGGGCCGCGAGGGATTCCGTATTTGCGGACAGAAGAAAAACGGTTTGAGTTTGCCCCATCAATTCATTGAAGAAGCCATGACTGCGGGTTGGCGAGCCAAAACCGTTAACAACACTAAGAGCATTATCAACCCGAGCAAAAAGGGCGGATCGATGCGCGATGCCAATTGGGATACTTTGCTTGCTGAAGGTGTTGTTAATCCTCATTGGCTGCCTTTAGAGGTGCAATTAGTTGTACCCGCCGGACAAGCTGAAACCTTCGATATTGAAGTGGAAAGCGATCGCGAATTTATTGCCAACGGTTTGTTAGTGCACAACTCAGCAGGTATGCGCCAAGGAGCCAGTGACGATACCACTTTTGCGGTTGCGAAAGATAACCTTTGGCAGCAAGGCGAAGATGGAAATTGGCGTATCGATCCCGATCGCGATGCCCTTCGCATGGCTAATCATTCGTTGGTTTTCCATCACAAACCGAGCCTAGAAAAATGTATTGCCACCGTTCGCAAACAGTATTATTCCGGTGAAGGGGCAATTCAATGGGCTGGAGAAGCGATCGCCCGCGCCAATGCCGATATCCTCAGCAGCGACGAACAGAAAACCGACTTTCTCGCGGCCTACGATCGCGGTGACAGCGAAAAATGGTTGCAAGAAAACTACCCGCAGCTATCGGCTGAAGAACGCCAGCATCGTTTGGCTCGACTGGGCTTAAACCCGTGTGGTAACTAGATTTTGCCTCACGTAAAAAACCCCGCAAAATCGGAGAAAGCTGCGATGCTAACTCCGAGGTAAGCAAAGAAACTAAAGCATCTTTGCCACCGTAGAGCGTAGAGAGCGAACCTGCGACAGCAGACTATAATCTCTCCAAGAGTGTGGGGCATCCAAATAGGATGAAAAAGTACGCCGAACTGTTGCGAAACATGGAAGCAACAGAACTAAAGGATAAAAAGCCTTTAGGGTAACAAATTTGGAAATCATCGGTTCAGATTTCTTTTGTAATTTAGCTGAGGTGCACCTCAATCGTCTCGATCCCAACAATCCCCAAGAACAAGAAGATGCCTTTCGGGCCGGAGCCATTTCGGTTGCGACTTTGCTGCACCATCAGTTTATCGAACCGCGCTACCAACGCAGTCGCGAATTCGATCCGATCGTCGGTGTTTCCTTTACCGGGCTGTTCGATTTTTGCGTCTCCGCCTTTGGGGTAGAATGGCTGCATTGGTGGGTAGACGGTCGCCCCGATACCGTGCGCGGGATCGAGTTTAAGCAACGGGAAAAAGAGTACCTGACCCGGTGGCGAGAAATCGTGGAAAATACGGTTTGGGAATATTGCGATCGTCACAACTTGAAGCGTCCCAATCGCTGCACCACCGTCCAACCGTCGGGGACAAAATCCCTGCTAACGGGGGCATCTCCTGGTTGGCATCCGCCGAAAGCAGCCCGTTATATTCGCCGCATTACCTTTCGTAAAAACGATCCGGTAGCGCTGGCCTGTCTCGACTACGGCTACAATATTGTACCGTCGCAGTCGGACAAAGACGACAACGGAAACCTACTCGACGATCCGTTCGATCCGCGTTGCAGCGAATGGTTAGTGGAAATTCCCGTCGCCGTGTCTTGGGCGCATTTACCGGGTGCGGATACCATCGACATCAGCCAATTTTCGGCCCTAGCGCAATTGGACTTTTACTTACAAGTTCAAAAGCACTACGTTCGCCATAACACCAGTGCGACGATCGAACTGCGCGAAAGCGAAATCGAAGCCCTGGGAACGCGCATTTACGAAGCGATTCGCAACGATGAAGGTTACATTTCCGTTGCAATTTTGGCTCGCTTTGACGACCATCAAAGTTTCCCGCGCTTGCCCTTCGAGCCCATCGATAAAGACCAATACGATCGCGCCTGTAACGAGGTGCGCCAACGCCGAAAAACGGCGAGTTTCCACAGTGCCCTCGATCGGTACGACACCGGATATCTAGAAGAATCTGGCCCCGCCGGTTGCGATTCCGATAAGTGCTTGCTGCCTGAATAAGCAGGTTAAAACGCGATCGTCTCGAGCTAAACTGGGGACGATCGCCCCAAAAAAATTAGTTTCCCCAAATTGTTTTTATTAAAGCACTGAGAGTGATGCTAACGATAGAAATTGCAATCAACCATACTGCTATATTCAACTTTCTTCCTTTTTCAAAACCAAGACGCTTATATTCTTTTTCAGCATCAATCCAGCCACTAATTATATATTCTGAAATATCACTCCGATCGGCAAAATACCATTTATCTTCCATTAGTGCCTTTGGAGAAATAACTCGTCCCCTAAGCCCCGATGTTAGTCCAAGGCATAATATTAGTGCTGACGCACCTAACGAAACATAAGCTAAAAACTGAAGCAGCGTACAAGAGTAGCAGATGTAACCTCCAACAGTGATTTGTCCAGACAACTCGCCAACAAACCTAACAAGTACCCCTGTAAAGGCTAAAAAACCACTGATTTTTGTATCTAATCTATTGAGACTATCGCTTTGGCTTTTTAAGAGAGATTCAGTATACCGGTATATCAGTTCAGTATTTGACGTTTTGCCTGAATCGGTGCTATCATTGTCGTAGTTACTGGTTTTTTCGGTCATGCCTATAAATAATGCCTTTCAAGGTAAATCTAGTTCTAAGAGGGAAACCTCATCATCCCCAAAAACGTCTCAATCTGATAAGCCGAAGGAGGGAAAAAGCAGAATAAAGCACGTCGATCCTGCTGATACAACCTTTGCTCGGTTTGATGGCAATCCACCAAAAGAGAACTAAATCTAAGCTGTACCGAACAGGTTGGAGATTGATTCGTTCTTGCCAGAGCAATCTAGGCTATCAGCGATTGCAATAGTTACGCGGCTAAATTCGCGATCGCGCTGAAACTGCCAGATGACACTAATTTAGCATATATCTCTCTTTTGTCAAAATATGTCCAGTTTCCTTCCGACCTAACAAAAGAGGGATACTTAGCCAGTACCCCAGACCTATAACACTACGATCGCGCCCCCATTTTCCTTTTCCCGTGCTTAAATAGAAGCTAGCCCCACGAGATATCGCTATTGTATGAAATTTTACCTCGCCCTCGCTAGCGCCGCCGTCCTCTTTGCCGGAAACGCCATTGCCCAAACCAGCGAAATTCCCGAATTGATTGCCGAAGGTTGGGAGTGCGAATCGTTACGAGACAGCCTCGAAAACGAACCTGCTGCTAACTTAGTGTACAGCGATCGCCCTCCCGTTCCCAGCGATTTGTCGGTATGGAAATTCGATCGCGGTGGTGTCACCGTGCCCGTTCCCGCCGTTGCCTATACGGACGTTCTCGTGGTGCGCCCGCAACCGGAAACCCCCGTTTTAGTCTATTTTTTCAAAGAAGCCGAAGACGACTCCATTCGCACCATTATCGGTCAATATCCTAAAGAAGAACCGATCGTCGATTTGTTTTCCCCCGATAGCGAACCCACCGACGAAGGACGCGCCCTCACCGAACAGCTATTTGGCGGGCCAGTTGCTTTAGAAACCCTGATCGATTTAGGCTACGAACATCGCCCTGATGACTTAACTTGTGAAGACGATCGCTGGCAAACAGAAGTTCCGGTGGGGTTAGGCCTAATTCTCTCCAGTTTGGGCGCACCGGGCGGGGAACCGCAAGCGGTTTATCGCCAAGATAGTGGCGGTTGGTTAATCAAAAGCGAACAAGACAATTGGGTTGCGTGGCAAGCGAGCATTCTACGCAGCGATTCCTACATTGATATTTCTACGATTTTACCCGCTTCTCATCCCGCCGCCAATTTGGGATTAGCCATCGACCATTCTAGCTTGGCTAGCGTGACGGAAGCGGCCGATCGCCCCCAATGGCTCGATGTTTTAGAAACTGCGATCGCCGAAGATACCGAAGCCAGTTGGGAAGCCTTTGCTAGCGCGATCGAGGCGGCGCAACTGTCCGATCGCAGTGTTGAAAGCGCCCGAGAAGTGGCAGGATCGGCCGATTAATTAGGGGTAGGGGTCAACGGCGTTGACCCTTTTGGGAAATATTGGGCGAATTTTAAGCGATAATGGGGCGAACGCCATTCGCCCCTACATTTAATATTTAATTGTCGATCGTCGATCGCTGTGGCGTTGTTCGCTGAAACTGCCCGATCGCACCGCAGATTTGGTGCGCTGACTGCTGGCGGGAAGTTGAGGGCGAGAACCGTTGGTTGGCGGTGTTTTTTCTAAGCGATCGCGTTCTTCTTCCAGCAACCATTCCCGTAACAAACGAGCGATCGCGCGTTCGACTAACTGGGTTGCAATTTGTTGTCCCATTTGTTGGGTTTCCGGTTTGGCGAACAGTTTGGGAATCAAAGATAGCAACCGTTGCGTATCGAACCCCGGCGTTTCTTGTACCAGTTGCCAGATCCGTTTGGCGCGATCGAGGGTTTCAGCGCGATCGTCACTGACAACAACCTCTTCTTTGACGACAACTTTCTTGTCTCCTTTGCCATTCCCCACAAACCATTTCTCGACAGTTCCGTAGGTTTTGTCCCACGCATCTCGCGAGAGCAAATCCACCGCCCCGACAATTTCTTCTACTAGGCGCTTGCGAATAAAGTCACCTCGTTCGGAGAACAGGAAATCGACTGCTTGATCGATGACTTTATCGAGATCGTAATCGTCGCTGCTGCGGGCATTTCGCAGCAAGTTTTCTAAGCGGTTCCAGCGAAATGTCCCTTCCTTGAACAGCAGATCCCGAAACGAATTTCGCAGGCGCGGCGACGGATCGGTAAGCAAGCGCTTGGCAACATAAGGATAGGCTTTGCTCAACACTTTAAATTCGGGATCGGCATTAATCGCAATCCCTTCTAGCGTCACGAGCGATCGAATAATTAAGGCATAATACGCCGGAACTCGGAACGGATACTCGTACATGAGCGCCGAAAGTTGGTCGGTAATGCTCTTAAAATTGAGTTCGGCAACGCTCGCCCCTAAAGCATTTCCAAACACCTCAGCTAACGCCGGAATAATGGGAGTTAAATCTGTATCTGGCGTGAGAAACTCCAACTCCACATAGTCTTGTGCTAAAGCATCGAAATCGCGGTTGACCAAATGCACCACTGCCTCGATTAAGCCGTAGCGTTGGTATTCTTTAATTTGGCTCATCATGCCAAAATCGAGATAAGCCAGTTTGCCGTCTGGAGTGGCTAAAAGGTTGCCCGGATGGGGATCGGCGTGGAAGAATCCATGTTCGAGCAGTTGGCGCAAGGAACATTGTACGCCAATTTCCACGAGCTCGCTGGCATCGATTCCTTGCCGTTGCAGTGATTCAATATTGGTTAGTTTGGTTCCCGTCACCCACTCCATGGTTAAGACGCGAGTGTGGGTATATTCGAGATAAATTTTGGGGACGTAAATGCCTTTAAGATGTCCGTACAAGCGATCGAACGCCAAGGCATTGTGGGCTTCGTGGAGATAGTCCATCTCCTCAAAAATGCGCTGGGCGAACTCATCCATAATCGCCACGAGATCGCTACGAATCCAAGTTAATAAACTTTGCGCCCGTTCTGCTAAAAAACGTAACAGGTACAGATCGAGCGTGATGCGCTTTTGCAAGTCGGGACGCTGCACTTTAACGGCGACGGTTTCCCCACTTTTGAGCTTACCTTTATAGACTTGTCCTAGCGATGCTGCCGCGATCGGATCGGGTGAGAGTTCGGCGTAGATATTTTCAGGTCGATCGCCGAGTTCTTCTTCAATAAACCGGAACGCCATTTCGTTTGGAAACGGCGGTAATTGGTCTTGTAATTTGGCCAGTTCTTCTAAATAAATCGGCGGAACCAAATCCGGGCGCGTGGAGAGAGCTTGCCCTACTTTAATATAAGCCGGGCCGAGTTTGGTGAGGATTTCGCGCAGTTGAATGGCGCGTTTCCACTGGTTGGCGATCGTTTTTCCGCGAAAGCGATCCCAACGCACGTTGAGATAAAATAATGCAAAGGGGATGAAAATCGAGAGGAAGCGCCCCACCACTTTGACGGGTTGGCGGTTGTATTGCTGCGCGATCGCGTTCGGATCGTAGCGTACCACGCGCCCCGGTCGCGCCGCCTCGGGCGGTACGGTTTGGGGGGGAATGATGGCGCTCTCTGAGTACGATACCGTCTGAGGTTTCATAAAAATCGCGATCGCGGTGACATTTCTTAAAACATTGTAACAATTTTGGCGACCGGAGAGTGGCGGATCTCCGATCTGCTAGCGGCAACGGGGGTATAATGACAGCATTCGCACTTCCGCACCCCTATGGCCGATCGATACAAATTCTTTCACAAACCCGATCCCGAACAAAGCGAGCGCGTCCCTCCCGGACAGTATCTCACCAAAGGGTTCCCGGTACTGACCTATGGCAACACGCCCGCGATCGAGACGGAAAACTGGGAGTTAAAAGTGTGGGGACTCGCCGCACCGGCCCGCTTCACCTGGTCGGATATGATGGCTATGGCCCAAACAGAGTTTACCAAAGATTTTCACTGCGTCACTCGCTGGTCGAAGCTGGATGTGGAATGGACGGGCATCAAAGTCACGGACTTTATGCAGCATATCGAACTCGATCCGCAGGCAACTTGGGTGGTGAAACACTGCTACGGCGGCTATACGACTAATTTACCACTCGATGACTTTTTGCGCGAGGAGAATTTTTTTGCTCATACCTTGTTTGGCGAACCGTTAAATGCCGAACATGGCGGCCCCATGCGGACGATCGTCCCTCATTTATATGCGTGGAAAAGTGCCAAATGGATTAATGGTTTAGAATTTGTCAACACCGAAGAACCGGGCTTTTGGGAACGAAACGGCTATCACCGTCGCGGCGATCCCTGGAAAGAAGAACGTTACGGCGATCTGTAAGGAGGTGCAAAAATGTCAGGACTTTCAAAGTCAGTTTGTCCCGTTTGCGGGGTGACAATACTCGGAAAAGATAAGGTTATTTTCTCGTCCGGGCCGCCAGGAACGCGAGCCAAATTGTGGGCGCGAGTGTGTCAATATACTCAGAGTCCGGCTTGTATTAACCAAGAAGGAGGCAGTCAGGGGCCGTTACAGTCGTCTGATTTCTATCCAAGTAACCAACCGAAGAAGTGAGGAGGTATTAGGTGTTAGGGATTAGGGAAATTCCGTAGGTTGGGTAGAGGGACGATACCCGTAAGCATTCAGGTGGCACTCACCAAACCCGGTTTCTGGCAGATTTCCAGATAAAATTCGAGTTTATCCGTTGAGAAACCGGGTTTCTACGCCTGTTGACGATCGGACACCTGAATAGTTACCGATACCCAACGCACTCGCGTAGCAGATCCGCCGGAGAATCGATTTTTTTCTAAACTCCAGGTGCTACAATCGAATCACAAAGACACAAAGGACACAAAGGTTCGTGGAGAGTTCTGTATCCGAACGGCTAGCGCAAGGTTGGAATCAAACGCGATCGACGTGGGGAGAATTTCGCGATCGCGTCGGTGAGGGGATCGAGAACGCAACGCGATCGACCCAAAACGCCATTGACAGCGTTTCGCAAACGGCAGATAATGCTAAAGACACCATTGGCGAAGCGACGGAAACGGCGGGAGATGCCATCGAAACCACTGTCAATTGGGGTCGCAATGCAATTGATAGCACTGGCGATTTTATCAGTCTTTTCGGCCGCGATCGCACGGACGAACTCATCGCCACTTGGGTCGTCCACCATCCTATTTTAGCATTAATTGGCGTAACGATCGCCATTTTTTTGTTGGTGAGCTTGTTGCAAGCCCTCGGACGCGCGATCGTCAATTTGTGGGGAGCCCTTTTGAAGTCTCCCGTTGTCTTAGTAAAATGGTTGTTTCGCCGGGGGGCAAAGCGCAAAACCACTAAAGCGGAGATGGCGAAAGGCGATCGCAAAGCTGAGATTTTAGAACGCTTAAAAGCCGTCCAACAAGAACAAATGTCTCTGTTACAAGAGTTGGAAACCCTCGAGTAGGGTGGGCATTGCCCACCCTACAATTACTGACATTGTTCGCCCTAATGACAACATTTTTACGTTTTATCAAACTTGGGAGGTTAAAGGTTGTTTCGTTGTTTCGGTGAGCGATCGACTCACGCAGGGAAACGGATCGATATCAAATTCCTCGTCTAGACAGGCAATTTCCAGCATCGATCGCACTGATTTCGGTACGTTGCGTAACAGAAAGCGCCGTCGGGCCTGTTGGGCCTGTCGCCGGATCGCCATCAGGGCCACCAACCCGTCGCGATCGATGGTCCGAACGTTAATCATATCGACGATCCAGGTGCTATGCTGCCTGCGGGCCGTCTGGTGAAGTTGGGCGAGTTTGCTTTGTAGTTGCAGGGATCCTTCTCGATTCAGTTTGCCATGGGGCTGAACGACAATGGCCATGATGTGCGCTTCCCGATCTTGTGATGTCCATACTATTACTGACTTTGGCTCGGGTTTCAACTACTCGCGTCGCTGTTGAGGTGCGATCGCGATCGCAACTGACCCCTCAAGACCCTTTGACAACGCATCAACGCATCAACGAACAACGAACAACGGTACATTTGTAACCGCGCATTGATGGCGTTGAGTATCGTTCCTCTACCCAACCTACGGGATTTCAGCGCTTTTCCTCTGCCTTGACGTAAATTTCGAGTGGCGCATCCTTAAAATACCGAAATAATGCCGGACACAACCACCCCTCAAAATCTAGGCCATCGATTTTATACCAATGTCCGCCATATTGTTCTCTGGTTCGCGTCAATTTGCGCTGAAAACCGGGAAACGGTTTTCCTGAAAAAACAAGCCGAAATCCCTGTTTTGCATTTGGGATGTGCCGAACTAGATCGTTAATCATTTCTGGTACGCCACAGACAAACGGTTCTTTGACGAGATCGACCTCTCGATCGTCAAAAACCCACGTATCTTCGTACAGATACGGAAAAATAACTGCGATCGCGTTCGACATCTTTACACCGTTCCCGTTGGTGTTTGTACCGTCTTCTGTACCTGGGGTTGGAACTGGAAGACCGAGTAGACCACATCGCGGCGAATGTTGGTCATCATATCTAAAAAGAGCTCGTACCCTTCGCGTTTGTATTCGATTAACGGATCTTTTTGACCGTAACCGCGCAACGCCACCGACTCGCGCAATGCGTCCATTTGTTGCAAGTGTTCCCGCCACAAAGTATCGATGCGCTGCAAGATGAAAAAGCGTTCGGCTTGGCGCATCAAACCGGGTTGCACTTGTTCGATTTGCGCCTCTTTGAGATCGTAGGCAATGCGGACTTGTTCGTGCAAGAAAGTAGCAATCTCGTCAATGGACAAGTCCTCTAGCTGTTCCGGCTGCATATCTTGCAACAGGTAGACAAACTCTTTTATTTTCTCCACCATTTGCGCCAGATCCCACTCTTCCGAGGGCAGTTCTGGGTTAATGTAGGCGGCGACGATATCGTTCATGGTTTTTTCCGCATAGTCGATGACTTGTTCTTTCAAGTCCAAACCTTCTAAAACTCGGCGGCGTTCGGCGTAAATGGCACGACGTTGGTTGTTCATTACCTCGTCGTATTCAAACACCTGTTTGCGGATATCGTAGTAATAGGTTTCGACTTTTTTCTGAGCGCCTTCGAGCGATCGCGTCAGCATTCCCGACTCGATGGGCATATCTTCTTCAACGCGGAACATTTCCATCAACCGGCCGACGCGATCGCCCCCAAAAATCCGCAACAAATTATCTTGCAAACTGAGGAAAAAGCGCGTAGAACCGGGGTCGCCTTGCCGTCCAGCACGTCCGCGCAATTGGTTGTCGATGCGGCGCGATTCGTGGCGTTCTGTACCGATGACGTGCAATCCACCCAGTTTTACCACTTCTTCGTGCTCGCGATCGGTATATTCTTCGTAGGTTTGGCGCACCCGATTGTAGATTTCCCGTAACTTTTGAACCGCCGGATCTTCAACTGGGGCTTTTTCGGCCGCGATCGCCAATTTATCTTCGGCTTGCAATTCCGTCAGCGATCGCTCGCCATATTCTGCGACGATAAAATCGACAGTTTCTTTAAGCGTTTGCTCGGTTTCGGCGCTCAACTGCGTCGGGAACAATTGCGCCGCCACCTTCCAGGTTTTCGGTTTTTTCGGTTCGCCAAATCCCTGACCGCCAGAGGGTTTTTTCTGGCGACCGCCGGGTTTGAATTGCCCTTCGTCTTCCGGTTTGACAATGCGCGGCATCAAATATTCGCGAATTTTTAGACGCGCCATGTAGTCGGCATTTCCTCCTAGGATAATGTCCGTCCCGCGTCCAGCCATATTCGTGGCAATGGTCACGGTTCCTTTGCGTCCGGCTTGGGAAATAATCTCCGACTCGCGCTCCACGTTTTCCGGTTTGGCGTTGAGCAAATTGTGCGGAACTTCGCGATCGCTCAACAGTTTTGATAGCACTTCCGACTTCTCTACGCTAGTAGTGCCCACCAACACGGGACGACCTTTTTCGTGCATTTCGGCGCATTCGTCGGCCACCGACTTCCACTTGCCCATCTCGGTTTTATACACCACATCGGGCAAATCTTTGCGGATCAAGGCCTTGTTTGTGGGGACGATCGTCACTGACAGATCGTAGATTTTTTCAAACTCCGTTTCTTCGGTTTTTGCTGTCCCCGTCATCCCCGACAACTTGGGATAGAGCAAGAAAAAGTTTTGGTAAGTAATGGTTGCCAACGTCTGGGTTTCCGGCTGAATATCGGCCCCTTCTTTAGCCTCGATCGCCTGGTGCAAACCGTCGCTCCAACGGCGACCCGGCATCACCC
>CAKZKB010000210.1 GCA_937121005.1 uncultured cyanobacterium
AATTCGAGTTTCTCCCCTCAGAAACCGGGTTTCTCTGTACCACCTGAATGCTTACTGTCAATGGCACTTACAAACTGCAAATTGGCGAACCTTTTTGGATGCCGGAAATCGGTTTAGGAATTGGGCGATCGCGCAGCGAAAATGGGGGGATCGATCGCGAAGTATTGCGCTGGTTCGACTCCGATAGCACGCCATACCTAACCGGAGAAGAAAGGGCGATCGAACTTCAAAATCAAATCGATCGCTATCGACAGCAGTTTGGAAAACTTCCAGACAGTGAATTTTGAACCTTATTCGTAACTGGAAGGAGCTAGAAGCCATGTTCGGACTCACGAACTAGAAACCCGATCGCGATCTCGCCAGCGTTCGGGAAATATGTTATTATCAGTATTGTAATATACACACACGATATTGGCAAATATAGCAAAGTGAACTCAGCCGTGCCACCCTCCCAGGCAGAAGCCAGTCCACGTCAGGGTTCCAGGATCGGCGTTCGCGTAGCGTCTCCGTAGGAGAATCGGTACAACTCAGGCGTTTGGTGGCAAAAGTCATCCCTATCCTGAAGAGGTATTTGTTGTTAGCGGCCGCCTCTACGATGCTGCTTTCGAGATGTGGCTAGAAACGGGACATTACGCTAGCAGACCCCCTGGAGAAATTCACGGGCCGTTTAAAACCGATATCGGTTGCATTGTTCTCGAATTGTCCTTTCCTCAACGGAGCGCGATCGACAATGGAAAAAGCTAACCTACAACTGCAAGGAATGAAATGCGCCGGGTGTGCCAGCGCCATCGAAACTGCCATTCGATCGGTTCCTGGCGTGGTCGAGTGTAATGTCAATTTTGCCATCGAACGGGCGAGTATTGAATACGATCGCCACAAGACCGATCTCGACGCGGTACAAACTGCCATTTCTGAAGCCGGATATCGCGCCTTCCCGGTGCGCGAAATGGAAGCCGAGACAGAAGAAGAACGCCAGTTCAAAACCAGCGAAGCGCAAGATCTCAAACGAAAGTTCGTTTTCGCCGCGATCGCCAGCAGCATTTTGGTGATTGGTTCTATCCCGATGATGACGGGGCTCCACGTTCCCTTTATTCCGGCTTGGATGCACCATCCGTTATTACAATTCGTGCTGACGACACCGATTTTATTTTGGTGCGGTCAACCGTTCTTTTCGGGTGCAGCTAAATCCCTGAAGCACGGAACGGCTGATATGAATACATTGGTCGCATTAGGAACTGGCACTGCTTACTTTTATTCCATCGTTCCGACGTTCTTACCCGATGTTTTTATCGATCGCGGTCTTGCTCCCGATGTTTACTACGAAGCAGCCGCCGTCATCATTACTTTAATTCTCTTGGGACGAATTTTAGAACGTCGGGCTCGCGGTAAGACTTCTGAAGCCATTCGCAAGCTGATGGGGTTGCAAGCAAAAACGGCTCGCGTGGTTCGTAATGGCGAAACCGTCGATATTCCTATTGCTGAAGTGCGACTCGGCGATACCGTTATCGTGCGTCCGGGCGAAAAAATTCCCGTTGACGGTAAGATCGTGGAAGGGCGATCGACGGTAGACGAATCGATGGTAACGGGGGAAAGTATCCCGGTAGAAAAGCATCCCGGCGACGAAGCGATCGGAGCCACCATTAACAAAACGGGGACGTTTAAGCTCGAAGCGACGCGAGTCGGGAAAGATACCGTCTTGGCGCAAATTGTGCGCTTAGTTCAGGAGGCGCAAACCTCGAAAGCACCCATTCAAAGGCTGGCCGATCGCGTTACAGCTTGGTTCGTTCCTGCTGTCATTGTCATCGCCACTGTTACATTTATTATCTGGTTTTTCATTGCTGGAAATCTCACCTTAGCCACGATTACCACCATCGGTGTTTTAGTGATTGCCTGTCCCTGCGCGTTGGGGTTAGCAACCCCAACTTCTGTGATGGTAGGAACGGGAAAAGGGGCAGAGAACGGTATTTTAATTAAAGGGGCCGACAGTTTGGAAATTGCCCACCAAATCCGGGCGATCGTCCTCGATAAAACAGGAACGCTGACGGAAGGAAAACCCACTGTGACCGGCTTTATCGCCGTCGCGGGAACCGCCAATGGCAACGAGACAAATTTAATCGCAATGGCGGCGGCGATCGAGAACAATTCCGAACATCCTCTAGCCGAAGCGATCGTCAGTTACAGCAAGAAACAAGACGTTAATTCTCTGTCTGCTATTGGGGAGTTTAACGCCGTTCCTGGCAGTGGTGTCCGCGCGATCGTCTGCGAACAAACTATTCGTTTGGGAACGCGACAGTGGTTGCAAGATGAAGGGATCGATGTCGGTGCGATCGTTAACGAAACGGCGATCGAAGAGTATGCCGATCGCTGGGAGGCGCAGCAAAAAACCGTTATCTGGATGGCAGTGGATAACAAAATTGCGGCCTTATTTGGCATCGCCGACGCACTGAAACCATCTTCCGCATCGGTTGTCAAAGCACTTCAAAAAATGGGTTTAGAAGTGGTAATGCTAACCGGAGATAACGCTAAAACTGCCGAAGCGATCGCCCGAGAAGTGGGAATTTCTCGCATTTTTGCTCGCGTTCGTCCCGACGAAAAAGCCGATCGCGTTAAAGCACTGCAACAAGAAGGTAAAATTGTGGCTATGGTCGGCGATGGCATTAACGATGCTCCTGCATTGGCGCAAGCGGATGTGGGAATTGCTATCGGAACGGGTACGGATGTGGCGATCGCAGCTTCCGATATTACCCTCATTTCTGGCGATTTGCAAGGCATTGTCACCGCCATTCAACTAAGTCGCGCCACGATGCGAAACATTCGCCAAAATCTGTTTTTTGCCTTCATTTACAATACCGCCGGAATCCCGATCGCGGCCGGGATTTTGTATCCCGTTTTCGGTTGGTTGCTGAACCCGATCGTCGCGGGTGCAGCCATGGCGTTTAGTTCGGTTTCCGTGCTGACGAATGCTTTGCGCTTGCGCCAGTTTAAACCCAAATTTAAATCTTGAATCGTATCGTCAGTCGCTTCGCTCCAATTCAGAATTCAGAATTCAGAGTTCAGAATTAAGAACCCCATGTCTAAAGCCAGGGGCTTGTACGGATGCTTCGCGTTGGTTTTCCACGAATAAATTCGGGGGCTTGTATCCATGATATTCTCGGTCAGTATTTAGATATGCGATCGCTCTTTTACATTTCAGTCATGGAGGCATTGCGAAAGTTTCGAGTTTGGGTACGAGATCGCTCGAAAAGTTCCCCTAAATAGGTTACAATATCGGTATCGATCGCGCTGAGGTGATGTGATGCTAGCAACTGCTCCCAATGCAGAACAACGAGTGCTACTCCAAAATATCAGTTGGCAACTATTCGAGTCGCTGCTGGCGGAAATGGGAGAAGGACGATCGACCCGTTTGGCTTACGATCGCGGCAATTTAGAATTTATGACTCCACTTTGGGAACACGAAAACACGAATCGATCGCTCGACTTGCTGGTGTTCGCCTTAGTCGAAGAACTTTGCTTAAATTGCAGTCCCGGTGGTTCCGTCACCTTGAAGCAATCGAAAGCAAAAGTGGGAAAAGAACCGGATGCGTGTTACTATATCCAAAACGAAGATCGAGTTCGGGGCAAAACGGACATCGACTTAGAAATCGATCCGCCACCAGACTTAGCCGTTGAAATCGATATCACTAGCAGTTCTATTGATAAACTGAGTTTGTATGCGGCGTTAGGCGTACCGGAGTTGTGGCGATACGATGGCACGCAGATGGTATTTTATCAGTTACAAGCGGAAGAATATGTCAGTTGCGATCGCTCTTTTACATTTCAGTTCTTACCCCCCAGTCGCGTCGATGAGTATTTACAAGAGTGTCGCAGCTTGGGACTTATGGAGGCATTGCGGCAATTTCGGATTTGGATACGAGATAACTCGGAAAGTTCCCCTAAATAGGTTACGCTACTTGTAGCGATCGCATTTCTTAATGTTTTCGGGGTTGACAGCATGGCACGATCGTCCCTATTCTACAGACATAACTTTTTCTGGCTCAAACTCCATCGGAGTAAACCACTGCGGTCTATCCGCACATCCGGCAAACTTTGGTTTGTAGGTTCCATTTAAACTTACGGGAAGATTCCCTTCCTATTTCCTCGTTTCTCTGGCTCTGCCAGGGAAATCTATTGTCGATGCTCTGCCTCGTGTATTCTGGAGGCAGAACTTCCAAAGTCCGTTGCGCTCCAGAGGAGCGCAATGAAAGGGAAACGAGCGAGCCTAGTGCTTGGAACGCTCCAAAATTTCCATAGTCTCGTTGGCAAATACCAGAGCGATAACTACGGATTCGAGAAGCGGTTGCAACATAGGATGTTGCAGTACCAAGGCAAGCAAGATCAGAGAAGCCCCTGTTAAACGAGGCTTCCGTATCGTATGATGGGGTTTGGACATTGTGTGACCTTTAGAGGTTGCAGCAATAGAGCGTAGAGCCGGGATAGGGTGAGAGCTTCCCGGCTCTATGTTATTAGGTAGACGCTCCTACATCTTCTGAACTTACGCACTGATACTACATCTGGTGTATAGCTTAAGCATGAGCCACTATATGTAGTGTGAAACTTGCAGATTCGGGCAAGTGCAGATTGTGATGTTGTACCAATCGTACCATAAGCGGCTGAATCGCGTAAAATATGCGATTTGCCTGCAAAAGAGCGAAAACACGCGGTAACAAGCGCTTTGCAGATTTGGGTTGCCAAAAAATAATCAGCAGCATTAATTCCGAGGCAATTTTTCCTTAATTTGTCAGAATTCGAGCTAATTTGTCAGAATTCGAGCATCGTAGCTAGATAGTGATGTGAGTGATGATATACTTTAGATATCGGTAGTGATGTGCAGTGATAATCTACTTTAGATGTCAACCTCTTCTTATGCGTTTGCAATCCTTGACAGCATAGCGATCCGCGTCTCCCCTGTGCGCCCTCACTTTGGCAATCGTAGTATAATATCTGAGGGGAACGATCGTTCTGAGGTCACGTTATGCTAGCAACTGCTCCCAATGCAGAACAACGAGTGCTACTCCAAAATGTCAGTTGGCAACTATTCGAGTCGCTTCTGACAGAAATGGGAGAGAGTCGATCGACCCGTTTGGCTTACGATCGCGGCAACTTGGAATTTATGACTCCACTGTTCGAGCATGAAGAAGGAAAAAGAAACATCGAGTGCTTAATTGATGCTTTACTAGACGAACTGGGACTCGATAGACGCTTGGCGGGATCGACGACATTGAAACGGCCTCGATCGAAAGCGGGCAAAGAACCGGATTCGTGTTACTATATCCAAAACGAAGCTCGAATACGGGGCAAGACGAACATCGACTTAGAAACCGATCCGCCACCGGATTTAGCAGTTGAAATCGATATTACCAGCAGTTCTATCGATAAACTGAGTTTGTATGCGGCATTGGGCGTACCGGAATTGTGGCGATACGATGGCACTCAAATGGCATTTTATCAGCTACAAGAAGAAAAATACATCAGTCGCGATCGCTCTGTCACCTTTCAATTCTTACCCCCCACTCGCGTCGATGAGTATTTACAAGAGTGTCGCAGCTTGGGAGTGATGGCAGCACTGCGGCAGTTTCGGACTTGGATCCGAGAAAATCGGGAGATCCCGCCTCAAGGATAATTGCGAAATGTAAACTTTTGTAACGCTATCTCATCAAACGGGCCGAAGCGTGCGACGATACAATCTTTAAAAGTGCCTATCGGCCGGACTTTCGCGATCGCCCCCCAGAATCCCCCTCGAGGAGTTTACCGATCGCGATTGTAAAGTTTTATAATCTACACAGTAGCCCGCCTGCCCTGCCGTTATCTTCCCCGCCACCATGTACGAACGATTTGTCGCCTCTCAACCCGTTGAAATTTACGTTCCCGAACAACCTGTCCCCATCCAACACTACCTGCGCCAGCCCCGGCGGTTGGTGTACGCCCTGGTGGATCCAACGCGCCTCGAGTGCCTGGGGGACGATATCTATCGCCTGAAACTGCGCCCGCTTCAGTTTTTGCACATTACCATACAGCCGACAGTGGACTTGCGAGTGCGATCGCAGTCGAACGGTACGGTAAACTTGCGATCGGTGGCCTGTGAAGTGCGCGGAGTCGAATATATCAACGATCGCTTCTCCCTGCAACTGTTCGGGCAACTAATCCCGAAAGAACGCAACGGAGCCACCTACCTCAAAGGTATGGCAGACTTAGAAGTGAAAGTGGAAATGCCCCCCGCCCTCATGCTTACACCTCGCCCCATCTTACAAGCGGCGGGTAACGCCTTGCTCAAAAGCGTGTTGATGACGATCGACTCTCGCTTGCGCCACCAACTGCTAGCAGACTACCGTCGCTGGGCGGGTAACGAACGCCAACGGACGGAAAACCCTAACGCGGCGATCGAACTGTCCCCCAGCGCCCAATGAACGCCGACAAGATCCAACTCGATGCCGAACCCTGGGTAGACTTGCGCCGCTACGACCAGTCCTGGTACGATCGCGGTCGTCCCGGCTGGTTCGTGCTGCTGTGGTGGCTGGTGCAGGGGGTATGCTTTCCCCTCAGCTTGCATTCGTTTAACGGATGGCGCTGTTTTCTGTTGCGGCTGTTTGGGGCTAAAATTGGCAGCGACGCGATCGTCCGTCCGACAGCGCGGTTTACTTATCCTTGGAAAGTCGAAATTGGCGATTGCGTTTGGATTGGCGATGATGTCGTATTTTACAGTCTCGATCGCATTACCATCGGATCTCACTGCGTTGTCTCCCAAAAAACCTATCTGTGTACTGGGAGTCACGACAGCAGCGATCCGGCGTTTGGGTTAATTACCGCCCCGATCGCCGTTGGAAATGGAGCCTGGATCGCTGCCGACTGTTTTATCGCCGCCGGGGTTAAAATTGGTGCGAATGCCCTGATTTCGGCACGGAGTAGCGTATTCAAAGATATGCCCGCCGGGTACATTTGCCGGGGAACCCCTTGCCAAGCCCTAAAGCCGAGAACGATGAAAGCCTCTGATGAAAAATAAGTCTGTTTGCGCTATTCTTGCTGTCAGTTTGGCGATCGCCGTTGCCCCCGAAGCGCGATCGTATCCTATTAATGGCTGGCCGGAATTTCCCCGATTCGATCGCGGTGGAGATGAAGAGTGGCGCGATCGTTCTTTTTCCCAATGGTGCTCGCAAAAGTCCCAAGTTTCGCCGGAAGCGCGACATACGGTAGAGGTATTGCTATCGGTTGCCGAAACTCAAAACTGCCGAGAAGCCGAACAAAAGCTATTAGAAATTACCGATCTCAATCTCAGCGCTAAAGAGATTGTCGATTTGCGTCCTCTGGCTTCTATGACGCAATTGACGCGCTTAGATCTGGGGATTAATTCCATTGTAGACGTAGAACCGCTTGCCGAACTGACAAACTTAGAACGACTGCTACTAGGGAATAACAAGATTGTCGAGATCGAACCGTTGGCGAATCTATCGGGCAGTTTGATTCAGTTAAATTTATATAACAATCAAATTGAAGAGATAGACGCGATCGCGGAACTGGAAAACCTGCAAAGTCTGTTTGTCAACAACAACCGCATTGAAGATATTAGCGCGATCGCGGAACTCACCCAACTCGAAACCCTGTTTATTGACAGCAACCAAATCGAAGATATCGACGCATTGGGAGAGTTACCTAACCTGTCGGGGTTTGATGCTAGCAACAATCAAATTGACGATCTCAGCGCGATCGCCGATTCCACTCATATCGAATGGCTGGCATTAGGGAACAATCAAATCGCCGATCTTTCCCCTATTAGCGATCTTACCAATCTCGACGAACTCGATGTCAGTAACAACCGCATTCGCGACGTTCGCCCTCTGGCAAATATGACCGTCATGCGAGAATTATACCTGCAAGATAACCAAGTCGAAGACATTTCTCCTCTAGTCAATTTAACCAATTTGCGCGGTTTGTTCCTCGCCAACAACCCCATCGAAGATCCCACCTGTCCCGACAGCTTAAACAATGTTTGTCGGTTTTAGAAGCGCGATCGAGACACTCCCCTTCGACTACGATCGGGGCAAGCCATTACCAAACCGGATCTGGCAAATAGTACCATTAAACCGAATCCTGACCGAGAACATCCTGGATACGAGCCTCCACTGGCGATCGTGTGTTAAGTTTTGTTACCGATCGCGGCAATTGCCGTAAAAACTCCCCCTTCCGATAGATAGAAGGATAGTAAAGTATCCTTAACGCTGGCAGCGACTGCCAGTCATCGATAATGTCCCCGTCCCCCCCTGGTTTACATTCGAGTCCCGTTCGTCTGAGTCCATGGCTGCAAGGGGCCAGCGCTCCTGATTGGGAACCGGCCTCAACTTCGCATTTTAGAGGTGGAAGCGGCATACAGCGCCGCAAACATCTAGATTTGGCCAGCGCCGGCCACCATTTGGCCCTACTGGTGGGACTCAAACCCGCGATCGATCCCGAGGAAATAGATATCTGGGTGCAGGTCTATCCCACCCATGGAGATGTTCGTTTGCCTTATAATTTACGGTTAGCGGTTCTCGATGAGACTTGCGAAGCAGTGATGCAGGCGATCGCCCGCGAAACCAAAAACATTCAGTTAGAGTTTAGCGGCCAACTGGGAGAGCGCTTTAGCGTTCGAGTCGCTTTGGGCGATCTCAGTTTGACTGAAGCCTTTGTTATCTAACGTTTTAAATCGCCAAGGATTTTACAATGGGTAAGTTAGTCGTACTGAAACTTGATGGCACTTTGTGCGAAGGTTTCAAAGTCATCTTAGAGTTGGGAGAGGATGGTCTGCGGCCAGATGTGGAATTGGTAGGCAGTTTGCCCGCCAATGCCGACTTAGCGGAAACGTTAGAGTGTCACTGGCAAAAGAAGTATCGCGACGCAGGGGCTCCCTACAGGCGCACGTCTTATCGCATTCGTCCGGGAGAAATTTATTATAACGTTCGAGAAGCCAAAATTAAAGAATGCGAGAAATCGGCTTTTGAAGTAGGAGAAAGGTTTAAGAAGTGGTTGAAATCAGAAGGTTTTCAACCGCTCGATCGAGGCCTTTGCCAAAAATTGAGCGAAAATGACGATATCCGTTTCTTGATCCGTACCAACGATAGTCGCGTTAAGAAACTCCCCTGGCATTTATGGGATTTCGGTCGCGATTACCAAAAGTCGGAGTTTGCGCTAGGTTCTTTGAGCTCCATCGTCACGAAGCCAGTCAACCATCTTTTGCAAGATACGGTTAAAATTTTGGCAATCCTCGGACACCAAGAAGGAATTGATGTCGATCGCGATCGCGAGTTTTTAGAGTCCTTACCTCGCTGCGAAGTTACTTTTTTGGTCGAACCGACACGAAAGCAGGTTAACGATGCTCTCTGGAAAAAATGGGAGATCATCTTTTTTGCCGGACATAGCGAAACCGAAGGAGAAAACGGAAAAATCTATATCAATCCAGAAGAGAGTCTAGAAATCAAGGATTTATGGTACGCATTGCGAAAAGCGGTCGATCGCGGTTTGAAACTGGCGATTTTTAACTCTTGCGATGGCTTGGGGTTAGTCGAGGGTTTGGACGACTACCAAATTCCCGTCGCGATCGTCATGCGGGAATTGGTTCCCGATGAAGTAGCGCAGGAGTTCTTAAAAAATTTCCTCGATCGCTTTGTAAATGGAATGCCATTTCATCTAGCGGTTCGCGAAGCCAGGGAACAGTTGCAAGGACTGGAAAACAAATATCCTTGTGCCACTTGGCTGCCTGTCATTTGTCAAAGTCCGACTGCTTCTTATCCCAGTTGGGGGGATTTAGAATCTGTCGGTACTCCCAGGCCTATTCTGAAAAAATGGCAAGCGATCGCCCTCACCAGTATTTTAACCACCAGTTTGGTAATGGGGGTGCGATCGCTCGGTTTGTTAGAATTTTTTGAACTGAAAGCCTACGATGCTTTCATGCAAATGCGTCCGGCAGAACCACCGGACGATCGGATCTTAATTATTGGGATTACGGAGGAAGATTTGCAAAACCAACCCGATCGCGGAAATGCTTCCATCAGCGATCGAAACTTAGAACTTTTACTGGAAAAACTCGATGCGTTAGGAGCCAGGACGATCGGGTTAACTTTGCTCCGTAGTTTTTCTGTCGATTCGCAGCATCCCGAACTGATCGATCGACTAGAAAATAGTTCTAACTTAATTGCAACTTGCTTTTCTAGTATAGATGCTCCCGATAGCGAAACAGTCATACCACCACCAGAAATTCAAAATATTGAGCGAGTTGGATTTAACAACATTTTCCGAGATAATGGAATAGATGGTGTACTTCGCCGCCAAAAACTGAGAATGGCTCCAGGACACGCTCCCTGTCACACCAGCCTTTCTTTCAGTTTACAAGCAGCAAAACACTACCTACAACAAGTGGGTATCGAAACCCGCGAAACGTCAGATGCCTATCTGCACCTTGGCAAGACCGTTTTCCAAACTTTGGAGAAAGATAGTGGTAGCTACCATAACCTCGATAGCCGAGGCGGTCAAATCATGCTTAACTATCGTGCTGGAGATAAAGTTTTTCCACAAGTACCCCTATCGGCAATTTTAAGTGGTGGAGTCAATCCAGATTTGGTTAAGGATCGGCTTGTCCTCATTGGAACGACAGGGACGAGCATGGCTAAGTCTTTTCCCACACCAATTACTTATAATGGATCGAGCGCTCGAGATGGAGAAATGCCTACCTTAATTATTGAAGCTCACCAAGTTAGCCAAATTTTGAGTGCTGTGCTTGACGATCGGCCTCTAATTCGTAGCTGGACAAACTCTACAGAATTCCTGTGGATTTTTAGTTGGTCTGTAGTCGGTAGTCTCATAACCATTTTAGCGTTCGACCTCAAAAAATCTGTATGGATTTTTCTAACTGGTGTGGGATGTATAATTATTACTGGAAGCTGTTGGATTTTGTTCGCCTATGGTTGGTGGGTTCCTTGGCTTCCAGCTATCCTCTGCTTTAGCGGAAGTACCGCCGCGATTTCTCGTCTAACTCTTGAAAACTGGATCTCTAAACAATGAAACCAACAACACATTTAACTCAAATTAGCGTTCTCACATCCAGCCTAATTCTAGGAGGGAATGTGGCCCTAGCACAGAATGAGGTAGAAGATTTGATCTTTATTCCCAGGGAATTACCTAGCACAGACGATCGTTCTGGGGATGGAGAAAATCCAGGAAATCTTCCCTCTGCTAGTGAAAACAACAATTGTGCTAGCATTAGCGAGCGTATTAAAGCCTTAGTTCCCGTCACCATCGAGGAGAGTGACTTTTCTCCGTCATCAACAGAGCGAATTTTAGAGGCTACACTTGAAGAAACACCGAGCTTCTGGTTTTACGTTCCCTCTGGAGATTCGCTAACTGCACAATTTACTTTAGTGAACGAACGTAATATACGAGAATACAGGAGCAATTTTCCTTTACCCGATGATGGTGGCATAGTTGGTGTCACTATCCCCAGTAGTTTACCAGACGAAGACGAAGATTTGTTAAAAATTGGACAGGACTATCGCTGGCAATTTTCCATTATTTGCGATCCCGATCGTCCTTCTCTAAATTTGACGGTACAAGGATGGGTACGGCGGCTCGATACCAGCGAAATTAGCAGCGACAGTCGAGAGCGAATCAATGTTAACTCAGATTATAGTGCCCTCCGCCCTTACATTGTTAACTTAGTTGAAGAAGGAATTTGGTACGATGCTCTAACCCTCGTCGGTGCAAATTATTACGAAAATCCTGCTGACGAGGAAATCGCCTCCGATTGGCAAACCTTGCTTGAATCGGTAGATTTAGAAAGTTATGCGGAGATTCCAATTGTTCTCTTTTTCTCACCTGAAGTGGAATGAAAAGAGGTACAACTTTTACAACCAGTTCCCTACTAGAACGTAGGGAGCCCAGTGGCGTGGGACTTGATTTTTAATTTCTCCTGAAATCATGTTTAGCTGTGCTTGCTGCAATGCTTGTGCTTTGTTAAAGGGATCGGGGTTAAAGGGATCGGGATTTTGGGTTAAGTTCTCATAAAATGAGGCCATCAAAATAGCAGTTGATTCCTCATTGAGATACCATAAAGAGGCAAGGGTGCTACGAGCACCCGATTGGATAGCAACACCAGCTAATCCTAATGTTGCTCGTATATCTTCTACACCCGTTCGGCAAGCACTCAAAACTAAAAGCTCTATAGGATCGAACTGGTTTCTACTTTGAGTTTGGAATAGAGCTTCTAGATCGTTCAAAAATAAGGAATCATCCCACGCTTCAATTCTAGTATTTTCTGGTTCGGAACTAAATTCGCCGTGAGTGGCTAGGTGAACAATAGAAAACGGCTCAAGATCGAGTAAAAATTTAAGATTATCGCTAGTAAAGCCTCGATCGCGAAGATCTCGCGTCGTTTCTAGTATATCTTCTATCCAGTCTAATTGACGTTCTACACTATCGAGTGGAGTAAGGAAACCGCGATCGGGGAGAGCTTTTGTTAATCCTCCCATTAATGTAGTTAGGTTGCGATCGCCTAAAGGCTGAGGATTCGTCAAATTTGTTCCCAAATTCATGACGACTGCATATTTTTCAATTAAATAGCACTTTCCATCTTGACAATCTGCATATCGTAAAGCAGATACAGGAACATTCCGAAAGCGTGTTTCAGGGACAAAAACTAAAGTTTTTATTTCCCGAAAATCGAGTTCATTTTCTATAGGACTCACCAACCAACGATATACTTCTTGTGATAGAGGAATGCTTTCCGGCAAAATGCTGTCCTCTTCAAACTGCTGACGAAGAGTAGTTAATTTTACAAGAACTTCCTCTTCAGGTATATTGGTTTTATAAACGACTGGATCGGGACTTTCAGGAAACTTGGCAATTACCGCGACTTGCTGAGATAAAATAATCGGATAGAGAATAGCGGCTTGCTGCTCCCGAGCGATGTTATCTAAGGAGTCAGGCGTGTTATCCTGTAAGTTGCAGTCTAGAAAACTTTCGAGTTCGGCAAGTTGGAAATCAGCAATAGCAAATCGCGCTCGATCGAGATTTTCCGAACTTGGAGATTCGGGTTCGAGCAAAATATCAAAAAATTGCCGATAAACAGGTTCGATTTGCTCGCGAAACGAAAGGCGTACTCCTAAGTTAACGTTTGTTAAATCTCGTCTTAAAACGGTCAAGTCTTCAATGGCAATTTCGTAGGCAGAAATAACCGTTTCGAGATCGCGATTACTTTTGCTTAAAATTCGGCCCAGTTGCCATTCCCACTGATAAGTTAAATCGGGAGCGTCTATGGTTCGAGACAGTTCGATCGCTTGTTGTGTATAGTTTTTTGCCTCATCTAAGGTGGTGCGACTGAGTTCGTAGAGTTTTCCCCAGGTTCCTAAAATGTAAGCAAGAGAGCGATCGTCCCCAAACTGTTCGGCTTGTTGTTGTGCTTCTTGCAGGAGAGTTTCGATTTCAGAGAGGGTTAAAAGCGAGAGTTCTGAAGATTTGTTTTGCTCGATACGATCGCAACGTATGGCACTACAGGCGAGGTTAATTCGCATCGCGATCGCAGTTTGACTCGGTGGAAGCGCATCCAGTCGGGACAGAATTGTTGCAGCTAAAACTTGGGGATCGATCGCGTTGTTATTACCTTCTGCACGAACGAACAACCCTAGTAAATTGAGTTGCGCTTGCAGCTTCAATTGTGGCGTTGTTGCCAAGGCGATCGCATCTCGATAGTTGTCGATCGCGCTTTCAAAATCCGATAGCGCTAAGTTTTGTTGTCGCCAGAGAATGTCTCGTTCGGTGTTCCCCAAGTCTAACAAAATGCTACTTTTAATGTCATCATTATCGATATTACTCGCTAACTCCCAGGCGGTTTGGATCGCGTCTCGCGATGCTTGCAGTTCCCCTGTCGATCGCAGTGCGTTTCCCAAGGCTTGCAAAACGATCGCCCCTCCCATAGAATTTTCTTGGCGATCGACGCGATCTAAAAGTTCGAGTAACGAGCCGTTTTCTTCTAAAATTTCTGCCAACGCTTCGCAGGTGTTGACTTTGGAACTGGCAAGGGGTAGAATCGTAGCGCACGATCGCCGATGGAATCCCAACGTCTCTAAGGCCCGAGCCTGATTGATTAAACTGCCTGTAATGCCTGCTTCGTCTTCGAGTTGGCGGTAAATTTCCGTCGCCGCTTCCCAACTTTGATAGGCGTTTTCAGCCTCTCCTAATGCCAGTTGCAATTGTCCGCGAGTGTTGAATATTGCCGCCGACGCTCGCTGTAAATTCTCCGTTGCCGCTCCCAAGGTTTCAACTTGTGCTATACTGGCTTCGATCGCCTCTCGCGCAGCTTCCCACTCGCCCAATTTTTGGTAGGTTAAAGATAGGTAGTTGGCGGCTAGCGCACGAGCCAAGTTACCCGCTTGCGGATCGTTCGCGACGGGTTCGATCGCCTCTAAAGCAGCTTCGTAATTACCTTGTTGGTAGAGCGATCGCCATGCTTCGATCGGTTGTCCCGATGTGCTAGACTGGGACAGCACAGATGCCGACTGCGGTGCGTAGGCGATCGCCATTCTGGGAATTCCCACTGCGAGCAACATCGCCAGCAGTGCCAACGCCACCCACTGCCAATACTGTTTTAGAATAGATCCGACTCGACGGAAAAATAGAACCCTTCCTCTTGCCATGAGTCCCCTCGATCGTCTAGATCGACCAATGGCAGGCCCCAGTCAAACCGAGCTCGCCAGCGATCGCCCAACCGCAATCTTAAACCAATTCCAGTCGAAACGAGAATATTTTTTTCTAAATCGTCGCGATCGTCGCTGTCACCGTTCCAAACCCACCCCGCATCGACAAAGGGGACAATATCTAACTCGCCTTGCCATCGGGGAAACTCCAGCAAAGGCAAGCGCAACTCTACTGAGGCTAGCATACCATTGTCAGCCAGCAACCGATCTTGACGGTAGCCGCGAGCGCTCGATCGCCCTCCCAAGCTGATTTGCTCGAAGGGAACTAGGGCATCTGGAGTCAATTGTACGTCGCCGCGAACCACAAGTAAAGCCCGCGACTGTTCCTGCAACCGCCGCACCCACTGGGCTCGTCCCCGCCATGCAAAAAACTGGCTGTCCGGTGCGTCGTCGCTGGTGGTGGCATTCAACCAGTCTACCCCAAAATTGAACTCCGATCGCGCTGCGAAAACGTGATTTTGTCCTTGTTGCGTCCAGTCTTGAAAAAATCGTAGAGTCGAGATGTTGGTTTCGCCGTCATCTTCTGCGCCGGGAGACAGGGGAAAGTCAATACCGAGGATGGAAGTTTGGCTTTCGCGACGAGATGCAGTGAAGCCGATCGCCAGTTCTCGGAAGATGTTACGATCGCGATTTTCGGGTGTGGGGAGTACCGCTTCTCGCATCAAGGGTTGGCGAAACGTAAGTTCGTAAACCTGCGAGTTGGCTTGCAGATCCAGAGAACGAAATGGCGACTCGATGACTTGATTTTCGCCATTGCTATAACTAAAACTGAGAACGCCACCGTCGGGATTGAGAGGAATTGCATACCCCAAACCCCAGTCGCCGCTTCCTTCAGTATTAGTATAACTGATGCTGGCAATATCGCCAAGTCCGGAGGGATTGTTGATATAGGCGCGAGCAATTTGGCGGAAGGTGCCCACGCTGGGGGAACGGTTGTTGTCGAGGGAAAGTCCAGCAGTCAATAGGGGAAGTTCTCGCACAGAAACGGTGAGAAAACTGGTTCCGGGAACTACACCGCGAGCCAGTTCTGCTGATATGGTGCGAATGCGATCGTCGAGTTGCAGCAGTTGCAGGTTTTTTAGGAGTTGGTTTTGGTTGAGAATCTCTCCCGGTGCGACTCCCAAACGCGATCGCACGTAATTCGGATTTAGCCGTCCTTCGGTGCGAACTTCGACATCGGCATACGTGCCTTCGGAGACGGCAAGAGTGAGATTGCCATCGGTGCTGGTTTGGGGAGGCAGGTAGACTCCAGAGGTGATATAACCGTTTTGGATGTAGAGATTCGTGATGCGATCGCGGACTTCTTCGAGTTCGGAAAAAGAGAGCGATCGCTGGCTGTATTCGCTTAAAATACTGTTGACTTCGTTGGCATTGAGAACGGTATTCCCCGCTAGTTCTAGGTTGGCGACGGGGAAGCGATCGTCGCTGCTTTCTTCGGCTTGCGATTTGGTTTCGACTCGGCAACCGTCTTCGAGTTGGAATGGATTTCGAGGCGTTGTCGATGCGGGAACCAGTTGCAGGTGTCCGTCGGTGTTGATGTGCCAATGGCTGGCTTCAATAATGCGATCGCCGCTCTCAAGTTCTACTGGCGAATGGCTGCGGTTGTCTCCGGTTTCATCTAGGGGGATGGGACGGATATCTTCTAAAATTTGACCGCCGGAAAAAGGATCGGTATAGGAAGGCGGTAAACCACTGCGTCCAGTTTGGATAAATTCGCTTTCTTCACCAGCCAAACGACAGACAGTGCGATCGATGGGAATAGCAGCAAAAGCGTCTTCGAGTTGGGTTAACCCCTGAGTCGGATCGGTGTCGGGAGTGCGAATATTAATTGTCCCACTGGCGTTGGGATCGATGCGAGAAAAGGTAGTAATCAGGCTATCGGGTTGTTCCATTGGTCGGAACATTGCGGGATCGGCAATGTCTTCAAATTCTTGTCGCGTGAGGGGTTCTAAGCCGAAAATTGCATCCGCATTGATATTAATTACACCGCCAAAACCATTGAAGGAGTTGGCAGAAATGTCGCTGTTTCTTAACCCCACTAGGGTATCGGTGTCGATGGTAATGTTGCCGCCATTTCCGGGGCGATCGGCCACACCCGCCGTTGCGGAAATAAAGCCATTTCGCAGGCGAATATCGCCAGAAACAATGTCTATATTTCCACCTTCACCGGAAAAGGTTTCGGCGTTGAGAATACCTTCGTTGTTAACGCGAATATCGGTGGCGTTGATGGTGAGGATACCCGCATCGCCTAAATTGTTTAGGATGTCCAGGGGTGTACCTTGAGGAACTTCACTGCTGACAGTGACTTCCGCACTTTCATCAACGAGTAAAAAAGGAGTTGTGATGGAAAGGTTTCCCGAATTACCCATACCTTGAGTTTGGGTAGATATACTGCTAGGAAGATCGTCAGAACCAATGTCAGTAACTTCAATAGATTCAAAGGCAGTAACCGTTAGATTGCCACCCGATCCGCTACTTGTTGTCCCTGAAAAAACTTGACCTCCACTGTTTAGAAATAAGCGATTGATAGTGAGACTTAATTCTCCCCCTTTTCCCATTCCCCCTGTAGTTGTCAACACTATTGCGTCATTAGACACTGACATATCTTCAGTCACAACGACAATATTACCTGCATCTCCACTCGCTTCTGGAAATGCTTCAGCAAACAAGCCGCTAGGAAGTTCTCCTGCACCAAAAATTTCTATAGAGCTAGAAACATTCAAGAAAATATTTCCGCTATTTCCACTACTGAATGTGGATACTGCTATTTGCGCGCTATCGCGAATAACTAATCTATTGGCGTTAACAGTGACGATTCCTCCATCCCCACTAGATCCTATCTCAGCAATCGACAAAATAGAACTTGGGAAAAGCGGATCGGCTGAAGTGCCTATAAGTTCAACTGAATTAGAAGCATCTACGAATATACTTCCACCTTGACCTTCTCCAAAAGTAATGGATGCAATTTGCGATCCACCTTGAGCAATTAGACTATTTGACATGATTGAGATATTACCTCCATCCCCGACTCCTTCAGTATTCGTAAAAAAACCGCTACGAAGAATCAAATTATCAAATACTTCAATCGGCTCCGTTTCTCCAATTAGACTTATCGATCCTGCTACTGTAACTGAGACATCTCCTCCTCGTCCTTCACTTTCGGGTAACGCCGAAGCCGAAGCCTGACCGCCATCGCGAAAGGTTAATCGTCCTGCGGTAATGTCGATATTGCCACCTTTCCCAATGCTTACTGTTTCTGCCAGTAACCCACTGGGAAAACCATCTAGTGTATTTCCACTCAATTCCAACAACTCGGAAGCGGTGACGGTAATATTGCCTCCCGGCTGGGTTCCAAATGTGGTACTTTGCACTAACGAGCCTTCAGTCAGTGTCACATTTTGCCCTACCAACTGCACCGGGCCGCCCCCTTCGCCACTGGTATCGATAAAGGTACTATTGGAGAGATTCAGATCTTGAAATGAGGTTACGCTGTCATAGTTGAAGTTGGAGCCATCCAAACCGACGCGACTGTTCGCACCGACGCTACCGAGTTCGACTCGTCCCCCTTCGGCTCGAAGTTCGCTGGTAAAGTCTTCAAAGGCAGTTAATGTTATTTCTCCTCCCAACAAAGCCAGCGTTTCCGTTGGTGGGACTTCTAACAGCGAACCATTGACGGTAATGGGTTCGGCAACGCTGCCATATTGAATGCCAACGGGAACCTCCACCGACAGTAGGGGCAGCGCCCCCATGCCTGCCCCCTCCGTCCCAAACTCCAAGCCGTCGGCAAATTGGAAGCGTTCGGCGGTGCTGGCGAGAAACGAACCATTGATGTTGAGTTGGGCGTTGGGGCCGAAAACAATGCCGTTGGGGTTGAGAAAATAGAGGTTGGCATTGGCAGCGATCGTCCCGTCAATGTCGGAAGCCAACTCTCCCGTCACCCGCGTAACAATGTTGTCGATGGCGGGAAGGCTTTCAAAGCTGGCAATGTTGCCTGTGGGAACAGAAAACTCCTCGAAACTGTGGAACAAATTGCTCCCGGCGGGGGTTCCCCCTTGGATGGTGAAGGTGTCGCAGTCGGGAAGGACGATGGAGTCTTCGGGCAAGGTGGTATCGGGGACAATTTGCGATCGTCCTGGTGCGGGCAACAGGCACAAGGTTAGGGATAGGGCAAAAAGGAGATCCCCAACCTTCTTCCTCCCCCCTTGTGAAGGGGGGACTGAGGGGGGATCTTCCTTCAATGGCGAGCTAAACCGAGAAGCTGCCACTGCGATCGCTGTTTCGGGTTGGAGATCCCCCCTACCTACCCTTATTAAGGGGGGTTAGGGGGGATCCCTCTTCTCCAGTGAGAAAATCGCGATCGGCGGCATCAAAACTTTCGCCGGGTTCGATACTACTTGCACCTCGAATACCTCGCACTGGACGACCCCAAATCTCCTCCAGTGACAAGATTTCTCCACCTAGTATCGCATCAGAAGTAGCATCAGGTTCGATCGCTCTTGTCCGTCCACTCGCTCGCACTCGACGAAGCCAAATCTCTTCCAGCGACAAGATTTCTCCACCTAATACCGCATCAAAAGTTTCGTCCGGTTCGATAGAACTTGCACCTCTGTTTCCTCCGACTCGACGAAACCAAGTTCCCTCTAGGAACGCAGTTTCAAAACTCGCATCCGCTTCGATACCATTAAATGAACTGCCTCCTCGACGGCGACGACCCCAAATCTCTTCCAAATCGCCAAAATCGCCCTCACCTTTCGCTTCCTCCACTGCTTCCGGCAACGCCAAAGGATAGGCAAACTCAATAACATCGATCGACTTTAACTGTGCTTGCAACTCCGACGCGCTTAAAGCATTGCTCGGAAACTGCCATAAATAAGTATTCGGAATTAAATTCGTTTCGCCTAACGAATTCGCGCTCCACTGGTCAGCCAAACCTGCAATGTCGCCACTCTCGCCAATCCCCACAACCCAAACCGCAGACGATGGCGGTATTGTGTTATTGTCACCCACCAAAGCATCAGCGCGATCGATCGCATATTTCACCGCATCGGGAACCGCTTCTAGCACTGACGAGTCGAGAACCTCTCCCGTGATAAAATCGCGATCGGGACTCGCGGAAGTCAGCGTCAGATCGAGGCCACCGCCACCACCCGAGTCTGCCGCATCCCGCACCTGCCACCACAGCACGTCCTCCGGTTCCTGCTCGAACACCGACTCAAACGTTTCGTCCGGCTCAATACTGCTCGCGCTGCCACTTCCTCGCACTCGACGTAACCAAATCACATCTAGGGAGACGCTTTCCTCCCCCACCGGCACGTTCAGGTAGCCGCCACTGACAGACTCAATCTGGGAGCCAAACAGGTCGCCGGGTGGCGCACTGTCCAGCGTATAAAAACTGGTCATATCAACGAACAATGAGCAACGAGCAACGAACATCGGGAGCGCGGTGCCCTCATCTCTTCTATCTGTCGGAATTGGCCGTTTTTACGGAAACGTCCCCATTTTGTTACAAAACTTTATATGGCCGAGAGTATCATGGATACAAGCCCCCGAATTTATTCGTGGAAAACCAACGCGAAGCATCCG
>CAKZKB010000211.1 GCA_937121005.1 uncultured cyanobacterium
TGAGAGAGTTGCTGCCACAGACGATCGCTATTTTGACAAATTTTTTTGTATCGTTCCGTCGCCGTTCCCCACTTCTGATGTCCCTCGATCGCCGCTAGCAACCCCGCATACAAAGGATACGCAGAGGTGGCAATTTCGTAACGCTGTCCGTTGGGTTTCCATCCCGTCGGATTGCCGTTTTCATCCATTTCAATTCCCCGCCAACCAATATAAGTTGGATGGAGATGTTCTCGGGCTGTTTCGCTAACGTACAACCCACCCACACCCGCCGGCCCGCACCACCATTTATGCCCGGTGAAGCCATAGAAATCGACACCGAGATCGGCTAATTTTAAGGGTAGCAAACCGACCGACTGAGCCGCATCAACGAGAACTAACGCATCAGAATTGTGGGCAACTTTGACGATTTTCTCTAGATCGAGAACTTGCCCCGTATTCCAGAGAACGTGACTGAGAACCACGAGGCGAGTGCGAGAATCGATGCGATCGCAAATTGCATCGGTTGGATCGCGATGATTCAGCGTCTCGACGATCGGGCAAATATCGATTTCGATCTCGAAGCGACGTTTTAACTCCTCGATCGCCGCCACTACGCCGGGATGTTCGCAGTCGTTTAACAAGATGCGATCGCCCTTTTTCCAGTTCAATCCCCACAAGGCAATATTGCAGCCGGCAGTGACATTTTCAGTTAAAGTAATAGTATCGCCATCCACTCCCAATTCTGCGGCCATCGTCGATCGCAATTGCGTCGTCAGTTGGGAGATCCACAGGTTGATTTTCTTAGAAAACGGCCCGTCTTTTTGGACGCGATCGTAGGCTTCGCCAATGGCATCGATGGCCGCTTGCGGTAACGGCCCCTGTCCCCCATAATTGAGATAGGTTTTATTCACCAGGGCGGGAAACTGCTGTCGGAGGGTTGCTAAATCGGTAGTCATGCGGTAGTCACTCTAGGGCATCCAATCGGTCAAGTCACCAATATACTCGCGATATTCGGCAATTTTGTCGCCGTCAATTTTCATAAAGATCGCATGAAAACCGGAGTAAGATTGGCCGTCAATGGTTCCCGAAGCGCGATCGCAAAATACGATCCAATCGCCATCAACCATTGTTAAATTGGGCTCGCTAAAAATGCGATCGCCCGCCTCGCCATTGTGTCGCGCCCATTGTACCATCTTTTGTTTGGCATCCGGGCCGTCGTGCCGCCCTTGAAAGGGGCCGCCGGGAAACTGAAACACAAAATTATCCGACAGCATGGCGATAAACGGTTCCCAATTTCCCGTACTCCAACCGCTTAAAAAATGGTCGATCGCTTGCTGTCCGACGCGGCGCGTATTTTCGGCGCGATCGTCGCTCATGGTAGCCTCCTATGCCGTGAAGATATCATTATTTTATCCGAGTGTCGGCATCTCCCATGGCGTTGTTTTAGGAAATCGGAAGCGAAATCGCATTTTAATCGCATTTTAAGGGACTTGCGCTCCATGGGCGCGGGGATCGTTACTGGTATTATTGTTAGGAGTGGGGCCGGGTTGGAATTGGGAAGTCCGTCCAATACTAGAGGTACGCGGTAGCGGGTGTCGCGCGATCGCGGCTTCTAGGTTCTCGCGGAGAATGGAAGTCGGTTGTTCTCCCACCGCCATTCCCAGGGGTTCGCCGTCGCTGTTGAGATAAA
>CAKZKB010000212.1 GCA_937121005.1 uncultured cyanobacterium
CCGCAGTTGTAGAAGTACCGATTCTCGCTGTTCTTCAGGACAGCAATCTTGTTTGTTCCAAGCAATCAAAACTCGCCGTCCGGCATTGACCAGGCGATCGACGGCTAAAAATTCCGTCGCGGTGACATCTCCCGCACTCAAAAATACCACCAGATCGGCATCGATCGTCGCTTCTATTTCTTCGGGGGGATTTTCGGGAACGAACCAAGCGGGTAATTCTGTGAGGGCGATCTCGCCGTTTTCAGCATTCCAAGCCGCGTCTAGGGTGCGAACTACTGTCGTTTTGCCCGATCGCTTTCCACCTGCAACGGCGACGCGCAAGGTAGGACGATCGACATTCGCTTCAATATCTGCCAGTTGGCGTTGTAAATGTTGAAACTCGGGAGTTTCTGGACTCAGTTCGTTTTCTAACCCGGCGAGGGCATTTCGAGCCCGATCCAGGGCGCGATCGACCTGGGTGCGATCGGCGGGTGAAAAGTCGATTTCGTCTGGACTGGGGGCGTTTAGTTGCTTCCACCACCAGCTTCCCGTACCGACAGCCAGCAACCCTAGCATACTCCAGCCGCCGAACTCGCTAGCCGAAGAGGGCAATGTTTCCATCAACCAGAGGGCGAAAGAGAGCCCCACGCCTCCAATTAAAATCGGTTTTTTCCAGTGGTTACTCATGGCTGTTGTTGTACGGTCTTGAGGACGACCGACCTCGATATCTGCTCGTTGTTGTTATTCTATTGTAGCGGCAAGGGGGTATTTTCTCGATCGCGATCGCAGTAAAGATTCCCGAGTCGGGCGGCCGATTTTTTAATTGTAACATGAAGTGCGTTACCCGCCTCTGAGGGGACAAAGGCGATCGCCCGGCAGGTTAAAATAGGGGCGATCGTCCCGACTTCTCCCTAGGGCGCAACATTTAACCCGGATCCGCCTCCACTACGGACGAAATACAGCTTAAACGATTGCTGTCCCAGTCGCCAGCGCCACAATCCTAAAACATGACCGATATTATCCAATCGAGTAGCTTGTTGCTCGCACTTCTCAACCCATTTTTAGTCATTGTTTACCTCATCGATCCCGTCCAAAAGCTCAGTCCCAAACGATTTCGCCAGGTACTTGTCGGTGCGGGGACGATCGCAACTGCGGTCTTTTGTTGTTTTGCGATCGTCGGCGAAGTCATCTTCTCGAACCTCTTTCGCGCTCAATTTGCCTCATTTCAGATCTTTGGTGGTGTCATTTTTCTCCTCATCGGGATTCAGTTTGTTTTCCAAGGCCCCACTGCGATCGCTTTATTGCGCGGCGACTCCAAAAATTTAGCCAGCAGTATTGCCATGCCAGTTTTAATCGGGCCGGGGACAATTAGTGCTAGCGTATTAATGGGTAGGCAATACCCACCTCTCATCGCTTGTGCGGCGGTTGTCTGCGCGGTTGCTATATCCGTCGGCATTGTTATTTTACTAAAAGGATTGCACGATGTTGTTCGCCCGCAACGAGAACCTCTCGTCGAGCAGTATATTGAAGTGATGGGGCGAGTTGCTGCATTGTACGCGGGTACGGTAGCAGTGGATATGATTATGCAAGGAATTCGCAGTTGGTTGATGATGATGGGATAGACATTAAATCGCGATCGCCCTCTTCAGGCGATCGCGATTCGAGTAACAACGAACTACAATTGAAAATGGGGACAGCCAGCTAAAGGGCTATCTTGGTCATCTTCACAAGTTTCGTTTGCTTTCCCTTGACTTGCCGTCTGAAACTCAACTAAAGTTGTCGAGTCCATAGCACTCGTCGGTACTGGGTTTCCAGTAGATAAGCCTAATGCAAATAGGGGAGCAATTAAGAAAAAATGAGGTTTCATGAAAATCTCCTACAGTTTTAGGTGCTACAAAAAAGACAAAAATCCCTCTGTTTCTCGACGGGACATCGAGAACGTGCAAGACTTTTTAAGTTGTGCGCTGTTGCAGTAGCGCTAAATCCAGAGAGTCGCTATATCGATACTCCTCACAAAACCAAAAGCGATATTTTTAAGGAAAGCGATCGCGTGGAGAAAATGGGAAGTAAGAACGCGATCGCTCGCTCCCCTCAAATCCAGCAATCCCAACCGTCGATCGGCTCGACGATTAAGGTTGTATTACGCACCCCAATAATGTTGACTTGAGTTCCCGGTAGAATGACCGTCTTGCGTTCGGCAATGGCAAACCACCAAGAACCACGCCAACGAACCCGGCCTCGAATCCGAGGCTGGATAGCCTCTTCAACCGTGGCCTCGCAGTGGCGGTAAAGGGAAAAGTAGGTGTACATAATCTATACCTAAGATTGCAATACCTTACTTTGCTTACCTTAACTAAATCATACTCGCTTGACAAGATTGCCATGACGCAAAGTAAAATCCGATCTGGACGCGAATTAACTACCGATACGCCACACATGGGCAAAATAGACAGATTTAGAGATTGAGAACGCTAGATGTAGGATCGCTAAATTAAATCCAAAAGTTAACAAAAATTCACATAACAGACCTTACCGAACTCTGCTGATGCGTTATACTACACATACCCATAAATCTGACTTACCAGGCCGCTCTATGAGCTTTGAAAACGCCCGGAAGACGCTAGATGCGGCATTCCTAGACAAACTGAACCGACCTCTGAACGAAGCGGAGATCGCCGTGCTCGCAGGAGTGTGGCGCGGAGAGACTTACGAGCAGATGGCCGCAGGCTCCTCTTACGCCGTCAATTACCTGAAGCGGGACGTTGGCCCCAAGCTGTGGCGACTGACCACCCAGGTACTAAACCGTAAGGTCAGCAAAAGTAATGTCAAAGCCGTGCTCGAACAGCGATCGAGTTCGGGTTCGGTGGAAGTTCGGTCTCCGTTAAGTCAAGTTCGGGATATGGAGATCGCGCCGAAAGGAAACGACGATCGCCTGTCAGTGGCGCGATCGCGTCCTGACTGGGGAGAGGCCCCGGACGTGCGAGTATTTTTCGGCCGCGAGACAGAGTTAGAGACCCTAGAACGCTGGATCCTCAAAGATCGGTGTCGAGTCGTGGCCCTGTTGGGTATTGGTGGTATTGGGACAACGACTTTATCCGTGCAACTCGCTAAGCGAATTCAAGATGAGTTCGATCGCGTCATTTGGCGATCGCTCCGTTACGCACCCAGTGTCGGCGAAATTCTCTCCCAAATCGTTTCGAGCTTGCTCGGCCGCCAACCTCACCTTCCTGAAGGCATTTATCAGCAGGTTTCTTTCCTTATCAATCTTTTAAAGGAGTCGCGCTGTTTACTTGTTCTAGATGGGGTTGAAAATATTCTCGAGAGTAAAGAGCATTCTGGTAAATACCGAGAAGGCTACGAAGACTACAGCCACTTATTTAGGAGGCTTGGCAATGAAGAACATCGCAGTTGTCTATTGCTTACCAGTCGAGAAAAATTAAAAGAATTAACGTCTCAAGAGGGTAAAAAATCGCTTGTTCGATCTATGCAACTGACAGGATGGGATCGAGAAGCTGCACAGCAGTTTTTTGAATCTAAAAAATTAAAAGCTAGTGCTGGTAGTCATGACCGATTAACCCAGTTTTATCAGGGACACCCATTAGCCCTGAATCTAGTTTCTGCTGCAATATCTAATATTTTCTCTGGTGATGTAGATTCTTTTTTGTCTGCTTTCTTTAAAAAAGAAAATGAGGTTAATGGATATGAGGAAGAAGATGAAAACGGAATAGTGTTTAATGGAATCAAAGATCTTCTTAATTCCGAGTTCGATCGCCTTTCAAAATCCGAAAAGGAAATTGTATATTGGTTGGCTCTCAATAATCGTTTTTCCACTTCAATACAAGAACTACAACATCGGATTTTTCCAGGTTTGTCCGATCTGGCTATTCTAGAATCTGTTTATTCGTTAGAGCGTCGATTTTTGATTGAGAATAAAAAGATTGCAGGAAATCGCGAATTTACACTGCATCCTGTATTTATTGAGTATGCGCGAGAGCGGATATTTGAGAAATGGATTCAGGAAGTTGTTGATAAGGTAAGTATTGTAGATGCAAAAAAAATAGAAGAACTTGCTCTTAATCGGTATGCTGTTATCCGAGCTAATGCAATCGATTACATCAAAGCAGATCAAAAAAGGCTAGTTTTAAATCCGTTAGTGAGTAAAATTACCAATACCTTGCTTAGCAAGGAAAAGTTTGTCGATCGCGTTCGAGAAATCTTGGCAAGGCTACGCAAACAAAATTACCCCGTTCGAGGTTATCTAGTTGGCAATCTTCTCAACTTGCTGCAAGCGATGGAAGTCGATTTTTCTGGCTTCGATCTATCGAACCTGACCATTTGGCAAGCAGACTTACAACATACACTTTTACCCGATGTTAATCTCAACAAAGCGGATTTACAAAACTCTGTTTTTATAACAGAACTGGGTGACGTTTTGGCTGTTGCTTCTAGTCCTGATGGAAAGATCCTGGTGACAGGAGACGACGAAGGTCGAATTTGTTTGTGGAATATGGAAACTGGACAAAAAATCTATGCTTGCAAGCATCATTCGAGTTGGGTGCGATCGCTCGTCTTCAGTCCTGATGGAAAAACTTTAGTGAGTAGTGCGGATGATGGTAAAATCAAGATTTGGCATTTGTACGACCAGGACGGTCATGATGTTCGTCTAGTTTTCCATAAGGAAATTTGCAAAGACGATTGGGTACGATCGCTGGCATTAACCTCCGACGGAAAAGTATTAGCGGCGGGTTGCGACAATGGTACAGTGAGTTTCTGGGAACTGGAGTCTGGAAAATATAACCAGATTGACCAGAAGCAAGTTTTTGGCTATCGCAGCGAAAATATCAAACACAAAGTTCGCTGTATTGCTTTTCAACCCAATAGTAAAATGTTGGCTAGCGCCAGCGATGATGGCAAGATTTGTTTGTGGGACAAAAGTCAAAGTAAATGTATTGATGACTGGCCAGCTACAGAGTTGGAGGAATTTCAGCGAGCAAGTAGTAGCAGTATTGGTTGGCTGAGAGCCATTACTTTTACTTTGGACGGTCAATGCTTAGCGAGTGCTGGAGACGACGGATATATCAAGTTATGGGATGTTAAAACACACGGGTTTATCCGCAAATGGAAAGCTCACGACGATCGCATTCGTGCGCTCGTATTCGTTCCGGATCCAGATGATGTATCTGAGTCCAAATATTTGGCTAGCGTGGGAGACGACCACAAAGTTAACCTATGGAACTATAACACTGGCGATCTTATCAAGACATTGGGAAGTCACAGCAGCCGAGTTTGGTCGGTGGCTTGCACCCCCAACGGCAAGCGATTGATTAGTGGTGGCGACGATCAAGAAGTTAAAATTTGGGATCTCCAGCAAGGTTGCTGCCTCAGAACCCTCAAAGGATACGCAAATGGTGTGCGATCGGTTATGGTTTTATCCGATAATGTTTTAATGGGTGGTAGCGACGATCGGATGCTGCGCCTGTGGAATATTAATACGGGTAAATGTATCCGCAGTGTATCTGCTCATCAGGGTCGGGTGTGGTCGGTTGCGTTCAGTTTGAAACATCAGAAGATCGTGACTTGCAGCGACGATCGTACTATTAAACTCTGGGACTTTAAAACGGGTCGCTGCTCGAACGTTTTAACCGAACATAAATATTGGGTGCGTTCTGTCGCAATTCGTGGTGATATCCTAGCAAGTAGTAGCGATGACGAAACGATTAAAATTTGGGATCTCAAAACAGGTCAGTGTTTGAAAACATGGGATGGAACTCATTGGATCCGTTCGGTGGCTTTAAGTTTTGATGGTGAGTGGTTAGCTAGTGGAGATGACGATCAGTGGGTTTTGCTATGGAAAGTCGGAGAAGTTGGAACTTATACACGCAATGAGTTAGGAAAACATAACCACCGTGTGCGATCGGTGGCGTTTAGTCGCGACGATCGCCTGTTGGCAAGTGGTAGCGACGATTGCACAATTAAAATTTGGGATGTTGCCACGAAAAAAGAATTACGAACTCTAAGAGGACATGAAAACGGCGTACAGTCGATTAAGTTCAGTGCTGACGGTAAAATGTTGGTTAGCGGTAGCGACGATCGCACTGTTAAAATTTGGGATGTCGAATCTGGAAAATGTTTGCAAACGTTGCCAGGACACGAAAGTGGCATTCGATCGGTGGCCTTTACCCCCAACCAAAAAGTTATCGCAAGCGGTAGCAAAGATGGTACGATACGATTGTGGGATGTGGAAGCTGGCAAACTCATCAAAACCAAAACCTTGAGGGCACAACGTCCCTACGAAGGCATGAATATCACGGGAGTCACCGGAATTACGGACGCTCAGCGAGAAACATTTCTGGCCTTGGGTGCCTACGAGGAAGAGGACGATCTGAATTTATCGATCGAGGGTTTGCTAGACTTGTAAACCCCTGATGAGAATGCTATTACGTCATCGCTAGATAAAACAGTTAGTCGCTTCAGCCAGCCAACCTAAAGACTTACCCAATATCTACAATCTAAAATTGATATGACTGTTGCACTCGATCGCAAACAATGGACAGATGAAGAATTTATGGCGCTCCCCGATACAGGCGATCGCTACGAAATCGTTAATGGAGAGTTAATCGTGACGAATTCAGGGGCAAGACACGGCTACATTGCCAGCCTCATATCCATTGTTTTAGGTGGCTACGTCCGTACCCACAAACTAGGAATTACGATCGATTCGAGTTCGGCTTTTTCCATGAAGTCGGGGAACAAACGCGCTCCAGATGTTTCTTTTTTAACCAGAGAGCGATTGCAAGGACTCAAGAAAGTCCCCAATGGATTTTGGCAGGGTGCGCCGGATCTCGTTGTCGAGATTCTGTCTCCGACGAACACGGTTGAAGAAATTCATCAGAAGATCGTCGAGTATTTTGAAAACGGAGCTCGACTCATCTGGATTGTCAATCCCCAAGACGAATCCGTGCTAACCTATCGATCGCCCCAACCCGATCGCCTGCTCAAAAGTGGCGACAATCTCGATGGCGAAGATGTCGTTCCCGGCTTCTGTTTTCCCGTCGTAGAGCTTTTTGCCGAACTGGATTTCTAAGCAAATTGGATAAAAACAGGGTTTAAGAAACCGCGATCGCGGACTCGACCAAACGCAACAAACGCGATCGCAAGGTTGCCAACCCCAAGTTCTCCGTGGCCGAAACAAATGCAGCGCGAGGATACTGTTGTCGAGCCACTTCTAAGGTGCTACCATCAGCACGATCGATCTTGTTAAATGCTAGCAAAACCGGCCCGGTAGCGATCGGCATTTCCTCTAAAATATCCGTCACCGACTGGATTTGCCGTTCCCAGGCCGGGTGCGACAAATCGACAACGTGCAACAACGCATCGGCTTCGGTGACTTCTTCTAAAGTTGCGCGAAACGCATCCATTAATGTCGGTGGAAGTTCGTGAATAAAACCGACGGTATCGGTGAGTACCAGCGATCGATACTCTTCGGTTTCGGGATCTAATACCGAAAGGCGGCGGGTGGTCGGATCCAGGGTGGCGAACAGTTGGTCGGCGGCGTAAATATTGGATTCGGTGAGAGCGTTGAGTAGGGTAGACTTGCCAGCATTGGTGTAACCGACGATCGCGATCGAAGGGACATCGCGATCGACGCGCCGATCGCGCAACCGCGATCGATGGGCCTGCAAGCGATCGACCTCTTGTTGCAAGCGGTTGATGCGCCGCCGGACGGCCCGGCGTTCCGTTTCCAGTTGGGTTTCCCCCGGCCCCCGCGTTCCGATCCCGCCGCCGAGTCGAGACATGGCTTGTCCGAACCCGGTGAGGCGAGGTAAATTGTACTCCAGTTGGGCCAGTTCCACTTGTAACTTGCCGGCCCCGGTGCGGGCCCGTTGGGCGAAAATATCGAGAATGACTTCCGTGCGATCGACGACGCGCACCCCGATCCGCGACTCCAGGTTGCGAACTTGGGCCGGCGACAAGTCGCGATCGAAGACAATTAAATTGGCACTCACGGTCTGGGCCGCCAGGGCCACCTCTTCGGCTTTCCCGGCCCCGATAACGGTTTGCGGGTGCAGGCGCTGGCGCTTTTGGGAGAGGGTTTGCAAGGTCACGCCGCCGGCCGTGTCTACCAAACGGGCAATTTCGTCGAGGCGGTTTTGGAACTCAACGTCGCTGACTTCGGCGGTTTGTACCCCCACAATGACCGCCCGATCGCGATCGATTTCCACCTCGCGGGCCGCACTGTAGCGCTGCCATTCAGCCTCCAGGGCCTCCACACCTTCAAGAAAATCGGGTTCGGTGAGGTTTTCTAATGTCAGTGGCGGCGACAGGTTCCAGTTGGCTTCGGTAGGGTGGGGTTCCAACTGGGCAATATAGGCGCGATCGATGTATCCAGCTTCGCCACCGCCGCGTCGCTGAAACCCAGTCCCAGTCAGGGTTAGCACCGCTAGCGCGTCCAACCGTTGTACGGCCATGGCGGTTAAAGCAGAGGTGTCCGGTTCTCCCGGTTGCAGTTGGGTGGCGATGCAGCGAATACCACTCAAGCGGCCGGGGCCGTACCGGGGAAGGTCTAGGGGGGGAATGCGGGTTTGGCGCGGCGTACCGACTCCGACGCGCATCACCTGGCCCCGACGGTTGAGATAGGCACAGAGGGGGCGATCGATGTCGGTGCTAATGGCGGCCAGCCGTTGGGCAAATTCTCGGGTCGTCAGGCGATCGCCGGGAACGCGCTGGCGGTACAGTCGGTGCAGTTGCTTTAGCTGACTGGGTTTGAGTCCTTTGAGGTTGCCGTGAATGGTATCGATAGGCGGAAGCAGCCGGAGGCTGAAGTGCGATCGTATCTTTGTATTTTAATACCAATTTTCAGAATTAGTACAACAGGTGGAAATATTGATGTAGAGGCGATTCGCGAATCGCCTCTACATTGTACCTGTTTCACCAATATCGGAAAATGGTATAACTTGTTTGGGGATGGATGGAGATCGACTGCTACCCACAAGCAAACATGGTTTTATCGGGAAATTCGTGCTTCTGCCAATGTCCGATCGTTTTGGCTGCGGCTCTAATGTAGACTCTGTTGTCTTCATCCTCTGGCATCGCTGCAATTAAAGCAACTTCTCCTGTGGCTTTAGATATTCTCAAGGAGCCTTGGTTTTGACCGACAACTTTCCGTCTGTTCTTGCGCGATTCCGGATCGGGTTCCGAAACATTGCAGGAAAATTTATAATCGACATCAGTATCCGTCTCGGCGATCTTCTCGATGTCGATACACATCCAGTCGAGGTGACGCTTGTTGGGTTTCATGCTTCTCGGGCGTAGAAACCCGGTTTCTGGCAGATAGCCAGATAAAATTCGAGTCTATCCTTTGAGAAACCGGGTTTCTTGCTTGCACCTAAATGCTTACCTCTTTAGCCTACCACGCTACCCCCCTGAATGGTTACACCCAGAATATGCTACAATGCGATCGAGTATTGAGAAATTATATGTTAAAAACGGTTGCTGTCACGAAAGCCATTGTCAGTCTTAACGACGTTCGCGATCGCTTTGGGTTGCGCGAAGCGACTGACGATCGCTTTTTTCCAGAATGGCAAGAAAACTTACCGGAAATCGACAGGGACGATCGCGCCGTTCTCGATCGCCTCAAAGCACGATATTTTTACTACGCCGATGCGGGATTCCTCACGGAAGGAACGGTTAAAACTGCGATCGTGGCTCCTTTGCTAGAAGTTGCAAAACTCTACGATCCACCTTACCAAGTTCGCGCCGAACAGGGGGTTCGCATTCAGTTACCGGCCGACGAAGAGGGTCTAGTTTTAGAAGGATTTATTGATTTTTTGGTCTCTTGCCAAAATTTTTGGATTGCTATTATCGAAGCAAAACGCTACGGGTTGAATGTTTCTTTAGCCCTTCCGCAAACCCTCGCTTACATGATGGCCGATCGGACTAACGACGATCGCCCCTTGTTTGGTCTAGCAACCAATGGAGAAGACTACATTTTCTTAAAAAGCGATCGCGCCTTAACTCTCTATAATGTTCGTATGAACCCAAATATTGTCCGCCAAAATCCTCGTCAAGTCGCTTTTCTTGCTTTACAAGATGTCTATAAAAAAGATGCTTATGCCGATGTTGCCCTCGATCGCCAGTTAAACAAAGCGTCGCTGAGTCCGGTCGATCGCCGCTTAGCCACTGAGTTAGTTTACGGTTGCGTTCGCCGCCAGCGTACTCTCGATTTTATCGTCGATCGCTTGGCGAAAAAATCCGCATCCAAACAACCGCCAGATCTGCGAATTATCCTCCATTTAGGTTTGTACCAACTGCGATACTTACAGCAAGTTCCCGATGCGGCGGCGGTGGATACCACTGTGGAGCTTACTAAGACAAATAAGTTAGCAGGTTTGGCAGGTTTTGTCAACGGGTTGCTCCGGCAATCTTTGCGAACCGAGCCTCTAGAAAACTTACCAGAACATCCAGTAGAGCGCTTGGGAATTCTCTACAGCTATCCCGACTGGATTATCGAGACGTGGCAAGAACAATTTGGTTTAGAAGAAGCCGAAGAACTTTGCAAGTGGTACAATCGATCGCCAACAATTCACCTCAGAGTCAATCCCCTGCAAGCGGATATGGAAACGGTTGAAGCAGCTATGGGCGATCGCGAGATTACCACTCAAAGAGTCGCCAACCTTTCTCAAACATTGCACCTGTTGGGCAGCGTCGGATCGATTGAAAAATTGCCCGGTTTCGATGCTGGCTGGTGGACAGTACAGGATAGCAGCGCTCAACTGGTCACATATTTACTCGACCCACAGCCGGGAGAATTTGTCGTCGATGCTTGCGCTGCACCGGGAGGTAAGACAACTCATATTGCCGAACTGATGGCCGATCGCGGTACAATCTGGGCCTGCGATCGCGCTGAGTCGCGGTTAAAAAAAGTGACTGCCAACGCTCGCCGCTTGCAGTTAAATTCTATCCAAACGCTTGCCGGAGACAGTCGCAATTTTAGCCAATTTCAAAACCAATGCGATCGCGTTTTAGTCGATGCGCCCTGTTCCGGTTTGGGAACCCTGCACCGTCGCGCCGATCTGCGCTGGCGACAAACCCGACAGCGAGCTACCGAACTGGCCGATTTGCAGTTAGAATTGTTAGAAATGGCGGCAACTTGGGTGAAACCGGAAGGGGTTTTAGTCTATGCAACCTGTACCCTACACCCACCGGAAACTGTCGGCGTGGTACGCTGTTTTCTCGATCGCCATGGGGACTGGAAAATTGAACCGCCACCGGCCAATTTTCCCGTTCCTGATGCGATTTTGCCCTCGGGGTCGATCGAAGTGCGATCGCACCGCCAGGACATGGACGGCTTTTTTATGGTAAAATTGCGACATCACTAAATTGCTGTATGTAAGGATATAGGAGAGATCGAACATGACTGTAAAGATCCCCCTCCCGTCCCCCTTGGTAAGGGGGAAGCCAATTAATTCCCCCCTTAATAATGAGGATTAGCGGGGATCTTGATGTTAAAATCGTACTGCTGATGTCTATAGAAGTTCTCTCGATCGCGCCCAAAACACCCCCCACGCGAGTAATTATTTTGCTGCACGGTTGGGGCGCAAATCGCCACGATCTGGCATCTTTAGCCCCTTTACTCGATCGCCCCGACGATCTGCTGCTGTTTCCCGAAGCCCCATTTCCCCACCCGCAGGTACCGGGGGGCAAAATGTGGTACGATCTATCTAACCCTAGCTTTTTCGGCTTAAAAGAAAGTCGTCGGGAACTGCACAATTGGCTGGCAAATTTGGAAACCGAAACCCAAGTGCCCCTCTCGCGGACTATTTTAGGAGGCTTCTCCCAAGGTGGGGCCATGGCATTAGATGTGGGTCTGGATTTTCCCTTTGCAGGTTTGGTTTCCCTAAGCGGTTATTTACACTCGAACCCGCAACGTCCAGAAAATGGGTTTCCGCCAATTTTTATGGCCCATGGGATCCAAGATCCGGTGGTTCCCGTTTCCGCAGCCCGTCACGCGGGCGAAACGCTAACAGAATTGGGGGCTGTGGTAGACTATCTAGAGTTGCCCATGGCCCACGAAATTATTCCGACTGAAATCGATCGCCTGCGGAACTTTATCGCCCAGACAGATAGGTATTAGGGATTAGGTATTAGGTGTTAGGTGTTATACCAATTCTCTGTGAGCCTGCATAGAATAGATCCCTGCCTGCGTGGGATTATGCCATTAATACCATTTTTCGGACAAGGCGTTACACTTGGGAACGGGCAAACGCCGTTTGCCCCTACATATAAATTTCCATCTGTTGCAGTAATTCTAGAAATTGGTATGATTCTATGCAAGTTCATGGAGTAACGGTATTAGGGGTTTCTTCCTCTGGAAGACGAATGCTTCGCCCTCTCAATGACGTTTTCAACTACGATCGACCCACTTCCACAATAATAACGCTCCACCCGCACAGGTACAAAAAATTGCCCCGAACGATCGCAGGGACAAGCCTTCGGGAGGTGGGGGGGCGACATGAATGGGGGGGGGTTGTTTTCGGGCGAAGTGCGGGTTATGCAGGAGAAGCAGGGCGATCGCGGAGATTGCAACTGCCAGTATTAGCCAGATCCCCAGACCGATCGCGACCCATTTCCAAAATGGCCGCGTTCTGCGTCGGGTTCGTCTTGGCAGTTTGGCATCGCCCATGCAGTTTTGACACTATTCTAACACCAAATCCGATTGTAACGTCAAGTCTAAATCGCGGTTGGGATCGATGACAATCACCTCAGTCGTTTCGCGATCGAGAATCACTCCCGCGATCGCCCCTAAACCCGCACCCACCAAGACTTCTCTCAAGTCAATATCCCCGGTAATTTCGGCTAGAATTGCCGCCGCCGCCGCCCCAATCAGGGCTTTTTCTAGGATATCATCCAAATCAGCCCCTTCTTTAATTTCTTCGCGTTCCGTCACCGTTTCTGAGGTGGCGTAGAGATCCATCGACTCGCGGTTGCGGGGAATCATTTCTTCGGCGACAAAGCGAGAACCATCGCGATAGGGTTGAATTTCGCCGATAATTTCGCTACCTTCAGCGATTAAAACTGTGCCTCGGGGGGAGGTAATGTCTTCGCGAACTTCTAGGGTTACGGGGAGGACTTCTTCGGGAGTGACGACAATGGTTTCAACTTCTGAATGTGCGACGCGAATTAAGGTGCCCGCCGGAATGACAGCATCGCTGCGTCGCCGTTCGTTGCGAGGGGTTGAGTAGTCGCGATCGCGGTTGGGTTCGGGTTGGAATTGCGCCGAGGCTCGAGCGATCGAAACCAGGGGTAACATAATACTGAGGGTCAACCCGACAGCAAGGGTGCGGACTGCGGCTTTTGCGTTCATTGGTTTCTCTCCAAATTCGAGTGCAACGCCCCGACATTTTTTTCCCAATTGCGACCGTCAAAAGGGACGATCGAAAACTTTTCGATCGCGTTATCGTCCAAACAGCGCAAATTGACGCTATACTTATCGGGATGGGAGCGAGGGCGATAAAACGAATGTATCCCACAAATGCGGCAAAATAGGTGCTTGGCAGTGCCAGTATTAAAAGTGTACTCTGTCAGGGCCTCCGTCCCCCACAGCAACGAAAACGCTTCCGGGGGAACGATGAGATGGAGAAAGCCTTTTTTCGCGCAAATCGAACAGTTGCAATTGTAGGCTTGTTTTTGGTTGGTTGTCACCCGAAACCGTACCGCCCCGCAGTGACAACCGCCTTCGTAAGTCGAATTCATGTCAAGTCGCTTCGCTCCAATTCAGAGTTCGTCTTAAAAAGTTCGGGGGGAAGAAAATCTACACCCC
>CAKZKB010000213.1 GCA_937121005.1 uncultured cyanobacterium
CGATCGCACCATTTTCGTGGGTTTTGCTGGTTAGATGCACGAAACGAGACCAAATGCAACCCCAAGACCTGAATGCTTACTACTAATTGGCTTGCTAGAGCGTTTTAGTAGAATGTACAACGCGATTTTAACAGCTAATTTTTTTTATGTCAACCCTTTTTCAAGATTTTTTAACGATGGAGGATCTCCAGAGCCAGGTTGGGTTGCGCGATCGCCAATCGTCGGGCAATATAGATATCGCACCATCTGGACGCGGGGGGCCTTGTGAATTTCCAATCTGTGATTTTGACGCTGCATCAGTTCTGGGGCGATCGCGGCTGTGCCATTGCCCAACCTTACGATATCGAGAAGGGGGCGGGAACGATGAGCCCCCATACGTTCTTAAGGGCGATCGGGCCGGAACCCTGGTCGGTGGCCTATGCCGAACCCTGTCGGCGACCGACGGACGGCCGGTACGGCGAGAATCCCAACCGCTACCAACACTACTATCAGTATCAAGTCTTGGTGAAACCGTCGCCGGACGATATCCAAGAGGTGTACTTGGACTCGTTGCGGGCCCTGGGGATCGATGTGGCGGCCCACGACATCCGGTTTGTGGAGGATAATTGGGAGTCGCCGACGCTGGGGGCCTGGGGTGTCGGCTGGGAAGTGTGGCTGGACGGCATGGAAATCACCCAGTTTACTTATTTTCAGCAGTGCGGCGGCATCGATTGCAAGCCGGTGTCGATCGAGATCACTTACGGACTCGAACGGTTGGCGATGTATTTACAAGAGGTGGAAGCGTTTGTGGACATTCGCTGGACGGAGGATCTCACCTATGGCGATGTCCATTTACAAGGGGAGATCGAGCAGTGTACTTATAATTTTGAGGCGGCGGATGTGGAGATGTTGTTCTCGTTGTTCGGACTCTATGAGAAGGAAGCCGATCGCCTGACGGAACGTGGATTAGTCACGCCCAGTCTCGACTACGTGCTTAAATGTTCTCATACCTTCAATCTTCTCGACGCTCGCGGGGCGATTTCGGTGACGGAACGAACGCGATATATCGGTCGCATTCGCAATTTGGCCCGGCGAGTGGCTAAACTTTATTTACAGCAACGGGAGGAATTAGGGTTTCCTCTGTGTCCGCAGTCTAAGTCTATAGCAGCATAGGAGATTGAGATGGATTTGTATAGCATTCTCGAACCGATCGCGGATTGGTTTGCGAGTTTTAATATGCCCGAGCCGATCGTCCATTGGGGACATCCGGCGATGATGGGAATTGTCCTGTTTGTCATGGGATCGTTTGTCGGTTTGACGGGATGGAAAGGACGACTGGCAACGGATACGGAAGTTGCAGTCGAAAACCGCAGCAGTCACCGCAAAATTGCGCCTTTGATGTTTTTGTTTATTGCTTTAGGCTATACGGGCGGTCTGCTATCGTTAGTGATGCAACACCATTCTATCTTAGAAAGTCCGCATTTTTGGACGGGATCGGCGTTGATTGCTTTGCTGCTGTTCCAAAGCATCACATCGTTTAGCGGGTTTTGGGGCAAACAGAAGTTGCGATCGGCGCACGCCTATCTCGGTAGTGTGACTTTGGGACTCATGCTAATTCATGCCATTTTAGGTCTCAACCTGGGCGTGTCGCTGTAACAAGTGTTACCCAATGGCAGGTATTATCCTCTGTCTGTTTTATATTGCTGGACTGCTGTCTACGATCGCACCTGAAACGGCCTACGGGTTGCCCTTACTGGGCATTGTAGCAGCAGTGGCGATGCCGAAGTTATGGCGATCGGGGCCGCGATCGCCATTGTGGATCGTGGCGGGAATTATCGGATTTTGTGCTGCGGTTTATTTCCAGATGAGATTTCCCCAACCTGCGGCTAACGATATCAGCAATGTCATTATACAACAGCAGGTGCAGCCAGTAAAGGTACGCGGCACGGTTGCAAATACGCCTCTTCTCAATCGTAGCAATAAAGTGCGCTTCGAGCTAGAGGCAGAAAAAGTTTGGGTAGGGTTGGAAACCCAAGAGGTGACAGGAAAATTATACGCAACCGTTCCATTGTTGCAAGGAACGGGACTGCATCCGGGTTTGGAGATCGAGGTGATGGGATATTTCTATATTCCCCAGTCGCCAAAAGATCCAGAGGCGTTTAATTTTAAGGAATATCTAGCCAGACAAGGAATCTTTGCGGGAGTTGCAGGCGATCGCATCAACTGGGATGCAGTCGAGGAAAACGATCGTTGGGGATTGTGGAAACTTCGCAAGCGAATTATCCAAGCACAAATGCGCGGTTTGGGAAGTCCAGAAGGTCAGGTTGTGAGTGCGATGGTGATGGGGAGAAGATCGGTAGATTTGCCTTATGAAATTCGCGATCGCGTCACGCGCGTGGGGTTGGCGCACGCTTTGGCAGCTTCTGGGTTTCACGTGGCGTTAATTTTAGGCTTTGTTTTGGCCTTTTTTAGGGGATTTTCAGAGAAAGTCCAGTTTATTGCAGGCACGATCGTCCTGGTTGGATATACGAGTTTAGTAGGGTTCCAGCCTTCCATTCTTCGGGCTGCACTGATGGGGTTTGGTGGGTTAATTGCTTTGGCAAGCGATCGCCAAGTCAGACCCATTTCTGGACTGGTGTTAGTGGCGACAATTTTACTGTTGTGGAATCCGCTATGGATTCAAGACATTGGGTTTCAATTGAGTTTTTTGGCAACATTTGGATTGATAGCGATGGCGAAGCCACTGGCAGACAAGCTCGATTTTTTACCGGAGACGATCGCGGTTCTATTCGCCGTTCCCATCGCGGCAATTATCTGGACTTTGCCCGTGCAAATGTACCATTTCAAAGTCGTCGCCACTTACAGCATTATCGTCAACGTTCTTGTCGTGCCGTTTTTGTCTGCAATTACGATCGTCGGTTTTGTTAGTGCTGTTGTTTCTCTCATTTATGCCCCCGCCGGAAGCGCGATCGCGTGGCTTTTAGAGTACCCGGTACGCGGTTTGCTAGCAATTGTAAGCTATTTTTACAACTTACCGGGAAGTCGGTTTTCGGTAGGGACAATTTTGGCTTGGCAGTTGGTTGCTATCTATGTAATGATGTTCTCGGCTTGGGGATATGTCGTTTGGCAAAACAATCGAAAGGAAGAGGAGAAGTCTTGGCGACGCTTGCCGTTTATGACTTATATTCTCATCGCGATCGCGTCTTTGGCAATTGTCATTGTTCCCATTTGGGACAGCAAAGCAAATTTATTTCGGGTGACGGTACTCGAAACCCACGATCGTCCGGTTCTTGTCATCGAAGATGGCACGGATGTTATCCTGGTTAACAGTGGCGACGAAGCAACGATTCGCTATAGTGTTATTCCTTTTTTACAGCGAGAAGCAATTAACACCATTGATGCGGCGATCGCGACTCGCCTACCGGAAGACAAGGGAGAAAGTTGGTTGCTGCTGTTTTCGGAAACAACAGTGCAAAAATTCTATGGAAGCGAAACCGCGATCGCGTCTGACGATCTTAATGTCTGGTTAGAGAACATCGGAGAGTACGAGTCGATTTCTGTTGGCGAATCGGTTACAATTGGAGAAGTGACGATCGCGCTTGTCAGTCTCGATCCCAATGTTTGGAGATTGGATATTGGCGATCGCGATTGGTTGCTACTCGAAAATATTGGGGCGCGATCGCAAAACTTGTTGGCTGAGATGGCAGCAGATGTGCTATTATGGTCGGGACGATCGCTGAGCGAAGAAGTGTTACAAGCTGTGGATCCGGAGATCGCGATCGTGTATGGCGATCGACTAGATGAGGAGACAAAAACTCAACTGGAAAATCGCAACGTCCAGGTATTTTGGCCCCAAGAAGACGGCCCGATTGTTTGGACGCAAGAGAGAGGAGTTAACGCGATCGACGAACTTGAAGGAGGGGAGTTATTTTGAGGATTCACCACATAGCACAACACAGGAGAATATTACCATCAATTCTCAATCTTGACAGATAGAACAACTGTAATGATATACATGAACATCGAAGCCGTCACGACTCCCCAACAACAACAGCAATTTCTCGACGTTCCCTGGCGCGTTTACAAAGACGATCCGAACTGGGTTCCGCCGTTACGCAGCAGCATCGCCAAGCAGTTAGCACCAGATAATCCTTTTTTTGAATATGGAGAACTGCAACAGTTTATCGCTACGGAAAACGGGGAAGCAGTAGGACGCATTGTAGCCGCAATTAACCGCAGGTTGAACGAAAGCGAAGGTAAGATCGTCGGTATTTTTGGCTATTTTGAATGTATCGATGATTTTGAAGTTGCCCGATCGCTGTTAAAAGCGGCTGAAGACTGGTTGCGCGATCGCGGTGCAGTTGTGCTGCGCGGCCCCATCGACCTTTATACTCACAATAACTGCCTGTTTCTAGTGGAAGGCTTCGATTCGCCACCTTATATGATGATGCCTTACAATCCACCGTACTACCCAGAATTTTTAGAACGAGATGGCTGGTATAAAGCTAAAGATGCTTACGCCTACGACTTCTCTATGAACCCGCTAGAAAATAAATACGAAAAAGCGCACCGCATCGCCTGTAAATCTGGAATCACATTTCGTCCCGTCCGCATTAAAGGGGAAGGGTTCGATCGCGACTGTCTCGACATCTACCGCATTTTCACCGAAACATTTTCCCACAGTTGGAGTGCGTCGCCACGCACGGAAGCCGAATTTATCGCCGAAGCGAAAGATCTAAAACAAGTCGTCGATCCTGACATCTTTCCCATCGCCGAATACGATGGCGAAATGGTGGGATTTTGCATGACTCTCCCCGACTACAATATTGCCTTCAAGCACATCGACGGCAAACTGGACTTGTGGGGCATTTTAAAGCTATTATGGTATCGTCGGCAGATCGATCGCGCCCGGACGATCGCGATTTGTTGCTTGCCCGAATATCGCCGCAAAATGGTCTCGGCGGCCTTAGTTTACGAACTCATGGAAGGGGGCAAAAAACGGGGCTACAAACGTGCCGAGCTCTCTTGGGTTTGGCAAGACAATTTACTGTCTCGTCGCATCACAGAAGCGGCAGGAGGGGTCGCGTACAAAACATATCGAATGTACGAGAAGGTCTAACCCTTTGCCAACGTGAGTTTATTTTACATGAAGCTGTAGGGGCGAGGCATTCGCACCGAAAAAGGGAGAAAAAGTTCATCAACTAGAAGGCGAATGCCTCGCCCTCTCAATGATGTTCCCTGGTAGAAGCAAAGTAGGGGTAGCGCCCCCGTGCCTGCCCCTACAAATTGTGTTATCTGGCGCATTTGTTGAGAGTTTAAGGAACCTCAACCCAATTGCCACTTTCGCTCGATCGCTGCGTCAGATCCATCAACAACTGAGAATACACCCCTTCTCGCAACGAGGGTACTAACGACTCGTTTCCCTCAATTCCGCGCACGAAGCGATCGATAACGCGCAAAAATGGGGCCAGTCGCCCGTCATCGTAGGTTTTAGGAAACGCCAACCACTCCGGGATCGGCAGTTCTTGTAACGGTTCGCCGTCGCGCGATCCCCAGAGGCGAAAGCCGTGCACGTAATCTTTTTGGTTGTCGCTACCGAGTACCAACGTACCGCGATCGCCGTACACTTCTACCCAATGACCCCGACCCGAGTATGTCACCGAACTGATGTTAACCTGAACGGGGGTTCCGTCGGTGAGTTCCATCGTCAACAAAGTCGTATCGTCCGCATCAACAGGTTTGCGCTTCCCGCCGTCAGCCGGATCCGGGCGATCGTCGATGGCGGTTTCCAGTTTAGCCAACAACCGCCGCACCGGGCCGAACAACCAAGCGATATAATCGAAAGTGTGGGATCCCAACGCCCCCAAGGCCCCACCGCCTTTATCTTTAAGCGCGTACCAGTTCCAGCCGCGATCGGGGTTGGCACGACTCGACATCAACCAATCAATTTTAATCAATCGCTTTTGCCCCACGTACCCCTCGTCGAGGAGTTCGGCCAAACGCTGCCAAGCGGGGACGAAGCGATACTCGAAGTCCATGCAGGTGACGAGACCTTGGGTTTCAGCGAGACGCTGGAGTTCTTTGGCTTCTTCCACGTTGAGGGTGGTGGGTTTTTCCAGGAGTAAGTGCTTGCGAGCCTCCAAGACTTGCTTGCCCATAGAATAATGTAAAAATGGCGGCGTAGAGATGCTGACTGCATCGAGATCGGGCAAACTCAGCAGTTCGTCGAGGTTGCTACAGGCGTTGGGGATGTCGTGCGATCGGGCAATTTCGGCCGCTTGCGCCGGGTCGCGGTGGTAAACGGCGGCGACTTGGGTGCGATGGTGGAGTTGAAAACCGGGAATGTGGATTTTTTGTCCGAATCCCGTGCCGACGATGCCAACGTTAATGGTACTAGACATTGTTCAATTCAAAATTCAAAATTCAAAATTCAAAATTTCGGTAGTTGGCTGTGGATGGTGCGTTCTGCAATAATACCATCGATCGGCGACCATTCTACATTAGCGATCGCGTAACTCCGTATTTATATCATAGAAGCGATCGCGGTTTTTAACGCCGCCGCATTGTCCCGACTGGATCCAGCCATAAGAGGATCTCTTGTTGCAGCCGATACAAATCGCGGTTAACCTGCTGGTTCAGCCATTGTCCCATGGCATCGATCGCGGAGAAAGACTCGCCAGTTTGCCATTCGAGATCCCGTGCCAAAGGGGTCGTATGCGTCCCGTTAAGGGTACGCAAGGTTACGAAGTTGGGAAAGCGTTTTTGGAGAATGCGATCGACGTTTGTAGTTTGGTCGAGGGTGTCGTTGTTGAAGCGAACCAGTAAGTTGCGACGGATACAATACTGCGTGTCAATTAACTCAAATGTTTCCTCGGGAGTCGGTGAAAACTCCATTGACATCAGTGGCGCAAATTGTTCGGCAAAAGGGATCGATCGCCGCAGGGGAAAATTATTAAAGGAAATCGTAATATTTCCTGCCCGGTTGAGGACAAACAAACTGCCGATTAACAAGTGCAGTTTGCTACCCATACTGTGACCGATGCCGTAAATAGGTAAAGAAGTTTTACGAAGCGTACCAGATTGTTGCAGGCGGCTTAATCCTTGCTCGAAACGATTGAGAACCTCCCCGGCGATCGCCGCGTGGTCGAAGGTATTGACAAAGGGAGTGGCAATAACGGCGTATCCCTGACGGGCTAAGGCTTCTAGCAAACAGCCGTAGGTGACGTGGGGGGCACTCGCCACAAATGCCCCCCCCAAGAAATGGACGATCGCCTTGGGGCGAGGGGGGACGAGAGCGAAGTTTCCAGCCAGTTCTAGCCAATTCATCGTTAAACCCATCTTAACATACACCTGTTAAATTGTTATGAATTTTACCGTTCGATCGCGATCGGGAAATTTTAAAGTTTCCTGGATCTCTTGTATAGAGAGATACACCAAGTTTTTGCTAGATAAGTGTTGACCTGTTTTTAATGGTTTCTTTACATTTCAATGAGTAATTTCAGCCATTTCGCGGAGGTCGGGCTGGTTCAAAACTGCCATACTATTTGTAATCCCCAAAGGCTTCACAAATCTGCCTTCTTTATGAGAAATAAGTTGCCTTTCTTAACAAATGTTAATTCTCGGTTTAAAAAACGCAAAAAACAGCCCAGATTTCGCAGGAGGGAGGTTCATCGCCCGAAGTAATACCAGCATCCCAGCTGGATATAGCCTGATGCCGAACAGGGTTGACATAAATCCTTACTGAGATCTATTATCAATAATATTGAGAGTAGAGCCTCGTTATTAGGACAATGCGTTTGCCCTGAAGAGTTCATCGTTAAACTGTTTGTAAGGGAGTTTGAGACATGGTTCGTGCCGACAAGCAATCTTTGGTTATTCCCCTCCAGTTCGGGAAAGCCGAGAAATTAAAACGAGAGCGGACTTGGCGGCCATCGCCTGTCGATCCTGTCGCCAACACCGATCGCGACTTGCGACTGCAACTGCAACAGTGCCAGCAACAACTGGCCGCCAGCGAAGCTCGCTTTCGCAGCATCATCGATAAAAATGCCGATGCCATCCTCGTGATGGATATGAAAGGAACGGTTTGTTTTGCCAACCCCTCGGCCGAAAACCTGTTTAAGTGTCCCAAAGAGCAGTTAATGGGACAAGAGGTGTTTGGTTGCTTGGTCTCCGAGTTACCCACCTGCGAATTCGATAAAGAAATCGTCGCCGGAAACGGCGATCGCGATGTGGTTGTCGTGCAGTCGCAAGTCGAAATTTCCTGTCAAAATGGAGAAAAAGCCATCGGTGAAATGCGCGTTGTGGAAACCGAGTGGGATGGTGATGTCGCCTTTATTGCCACCTTGCGAGACATCACTGCTCGCAAAAAAGCCGAAGCCGAACTCAGATCCAAAAACCAGCAACTTCAACGGACGCTCTCAGAATTGCAACAAACCCAAGCCCAACTGGTACAAAGCGAAAAAATGTCCAGTTTGGGACTGTTGGTGGCGGGTGTGGCTCACGAAATCAACAACCCGGTCAACTGCATTTACGGCAATATCAGCTACGCCAATCAGTATGTAGACGACTTGTTGCACTTGCTAAGTTTGTATGCCGAACACTACCCCGAACCCGTCGAAGAAATTCGCGAAGAAATTGAAGCCACCGAGCTCGATTTCTTGATGGAAGACTTGCCGAAACTGCTGACTTCGATGAAAGTGGGAGCCGATCGCATTTGCGCGATCGTCAAGTCCCTACGCAATTTTGCCCGCCACGACGAAGCCCAGAAAAAATCCGTCGATCTCCACGAAGGCATTGACAGTACGCTCTTGATTTTGCAAAACCGCTTAAAGCCCAAAGGCAGTTTCCCCGGCATTGAGATTGAGAAACACTACGGAGCGTTACCGAAAATTGACTGTCATGCGGGCAAGCTCAATCAAGTGTTTATGAACATCTTAGCTAACGCCATTGATGCCCTGGAAGAAGAGACACGACTGGGACAACTGAGCCAGCCTCGCATTCAAATTCGCACCGAACTCGTCAATTCCCAACGAGTGAGGATTTGCTTGAGCGATAACGGCCCCGGCATTCCCGCAGCGGCCAAAAAGCAGTTGTTCGATCCGTTTTTTACCACCAAACCCGTCGGTAAGGGTACGGGATTGGGCCTGTCCATTAGCTATCAAATCGTCGTCGAACAGCATGGTGGGACGCTCGAGTGCATCTCCGCACCGGGAGAAGGAACCACCTTCGCCATCGAGATTCCCATTGGCTAAGGGCAATTATAAAAAAATCGCAAAATTCCTCCAAAATGTAGTCTGGATATCATTGCGATCGCCCCTTGAGGTGCACTCTAGAAAAGGAAATTTTGCGATCGCCCTTGCTTAGCAGCGACTCGATCGCGTTATTCGAGCCAGAGACACTCGACTATTATGAGAATGCTAGAGGTGACAGAACTCGGCAATAGAATCGATCGCGTGCCGTTTCAGAACCAAAACGTACCAAAAGGGGTCGGCAGCCAACACGCCCCCAAAAGATTGAGATCTGCCGATCCGGGCGGCGATCGGGCCACCTTATTAGACCAATTGCAACAGTGGCACGATCGAGGCATAACCTTTGCCGTTCTCTTTTTCGATCTCGATCGCTTCAAAGAAATCAAATACGGTTTGGGCGAAAATGCCGCCACTTGTCTGTTAGAGATGGCCGCCGATCGCGTCCGCCACTGCTTGCAAGCCGAAGACGTGCTGGCCTGGTTGGGGGCCGACGAGTTCGCCGTAGGCTTACCCCGCCACCAACCGCAAGGGGCCGCCGTATGCGCGGCCGAACGGATCCGAGGGGCGCTATCCCAACCCTTTCGCATCGCCGGCCAGGAAATCCGCGCCCGCGCCCGCATTGGCATTGCTTTGAACGCACCGGAAGACCGGGATCCGGCCGCCCTTCTCGATCGCGCTAGCATGGCCGCCTACGGGGCCAGTTTCGACGGCAACATTCCCTATCGGATGTTCGATCGCGAACTGCGCGATCGCACCACCGCCCGCTTCGAGATCGAGACCGAACTGCGCCAAGCCATTGTCCGCGATGAATTGCAAGCCTACTACCAACCGATCGTCAACTTACAAACCGGGGCGATCGTCGGTTTCGAGGCCCTGACGCGCTGGATCCACCCCCAACGGGGAGCCGTGCCCCCGGACGAGTTCGTTTCCGTGGCCGAGTCTACGGGGTCGATCGCGGCTTTGGAGATGCAAATGTTGCGCCAAACCTGCCAACAGTTGCGATCGTGGCAGCAACAGTTTGGCGATCTCAGTCTCAGCGTCAATATTTCTGTCCAGCATTTGTGCTGTCCGGGTATGGTCGATGGGATCGCCCGTATTGTCACAGAAACGGGCATCGCACCGGGTAGCTTAAAACTCGAAATTACCGAGGGGTTGTTGATGGAAGACGCACCGACTCTCGTGGCGGTACTCGAGGGTTTGCGATCGCTGGGTATCCAACTCTACGCCGACGATTTCGGTACGGGTTACTCGTCGCTGGGCTATTTGCGTCGCTTCCCCATCGATGCCATCAAAATCGATCGCTCTTTTATTAACGGTATCGCAGAACGGGCTCGCTACGGAGCCTTAGTTCGCTCTATTTTAACGTTAGCTGCCAACTTGGGAATGCCTGCCATTGCTGAAGGCATTGAAACCGCCGCCGAACTGGAACGACTGCGATCGTGGGGATGTCCCTACGGTCAAGGATACCTGTTTTCGCGTCCGGTCGATCGAATGGCAGCGACGGATCTGCTGCAACAAGCCCCGCGTTGGTAACGAACAATGAACAATGAGGTTTGGATAAATTTGGGGGTTTGTATCCACGATACTTTGTTCAAGACATCGGTAACACGGAGACAGTTTCTCCGGCCGCGATCGCGGTTTCTCCTACTGGTAAAACTGCTAAACCGTTCGTTCCGGCTAAGTTAATTAAGTTCCCAGAACTGCGATCGCCCCTAGCGAGATCGAACTCGTAACTGCCATCAACGAGGTACAATTGTCCCCAGAAATAGGTTTCTCGTTTGCCGTTGGACTTCAGAGGCGATCGCGTTTTAGCAGTCACAAAAACGGGTTGCCAACCCGAAGCCACTCCCGACAATTTTAACAGGGAACTGCGGACGAACCGCCAACAGGTTGCCAGGGCGGAAACGGGGTTTCCCGGTAAGCCGAAATAGAGGGTTTGGGGCGATGAAAAGGTGGCGATGGTGAGGGGTTTTCCCGGTTTCATGGCAACCGATCGCACTAGAATATTGCCCCCGAGTTCGGCTAAAATGCGATCGACCCAATCGTAATCGCCGACGGAAACACCACCACTGGAGAGAACGACATCAGCAGAGGCGATCGCGTTTTCAATGGCAGCTTTTAAGGCTTCTGGCGTGTCGGAAACGATGCCCAACGGAACGGGTTCGCAGCCAATTTTCTTGACAAATGTCGCTAAAGCATACTGGTTAGAATCGACAATTTGCCCCGGTTCTAAGGGGCGATCGGGGGTGACTAATTCGCTACCCGTCGAGAGAATGGCGACGCGAGGTTTGCGGAATACAGGTACTTTTGTGACTCGGGCGGCGGCTAAAACGGCGACTTCGGCACTTCCCAGTTTTGTCCCTTTTTCCAGTAACAAATTGCCCGCTTGATAGTAGTCCCCGCGACGGCGAACGAAGGCCCCTGCTTGGGGAGGAGGAATGAGAATGGAGACGCGATCGCCTTCTTTTTTGGTATTCTCTTGCATGACGATCGTATCGGTTCCTTCCGGTAGCATGGAACCCGTGAAAATGCGGGCGGCTTCTCCAGGGGCGATCGCGGTTTTGGGTGCAGTTCCGGCGGGAATTTCGGCGGTGACTCGCAGGGTGATGGGATGGGTTTCGCTAGCAGTTTTGACATCTTCAAAGCGTACCGCATAGCCATCCATAGCGGAATTATCCCAGTGGGGAAAGTCGAGATCGCTGGTAATATTGGCAGCTAAAACGCGATCGCCTGCGTTCGCTAAATCGACGGTTTCCGTGTCGTCGAGAGGACGAACGGCGTTGAAAATTAGGGTTTCGGCTTCTTTTACAGATAACATTTGCAACCACAGATCTGCAACCACAGATAAATAGGATAAACTCAGATGATTTTTCGGTGACAGCGATATTTATAATAAGATGAATAGGGATAAGATCGATCTCCCGAATTAATGCAACAGATGAGAATATCTGTGTAGGGGCAAACGCCGTTTGCCCAATCCAATATAGGGGCAATTCGCGTTTGACGCAACCTTTGCGTAGCAAATGTCGCCCCTACAGTCTTGACCTGAAAACTGACAGCTAAAAACTGGTCACTGGTCACTGTTTGAAGGTTTCTGTGTACCATTTTTAATTTTTAATTTTTAATTTTTAATTCCGCGAAGCGGTTGACCTCTTCTGCTGACAACCGCCACCCCATCGCCCCCGCATTCTCTCGGGCTTGACGATCGTTTTTCGCCCCCGGAATGGGGATAACATTGCCTTGGCACATCAACCAATTGAGAGAGACTTGGGCGGGTGTTTTACTATATTTTTGTGCCAGTTCTCGGACGATAGAAAGGACGGGTTCGATGTCTTTCAAGCCGCTATCCCGAAAGCGGCGATCGAGTTTTCGCGCCCCTTGTGGGGTTTTGTCGCCGCGATATTTGTCCGTTAGCAAACCTTGAGAGAGAGGGCTGTAGGCTAACAAAGTGATGCCTAATTCTTTAGCAGTGGCGAGGATATTTTCCGCTTCAATTTGGCGACTCAATAACGAATAACGAACTTGGTTGACCGCCAAAGGGATGCCGCGACGGGCGAGAATATCGTAGGCTTGTCGCATTCCGTCGGCATCGTAGTTGCTAACGCCAATGGCTTCGATGCGACCTTTTTCTACTTCGTCTGCTAGGGTGTTGAGTAAGGTTTCTTGGGACATGAAAAAGGTAAACGGCCAGTGCACTTGATACAGCGTCACGCGATCGCATTGCAATCGTTTCAAGCTCGCTGTCAGGGCTTCGGAGACCGCACTACCGGAAAATCGCCAAGGCAGCGGCCCGTATTTTGTAGCAATTTGTACCGGACGATCGCTCGTTTTCATAAACTCACCCAGCAGTTCTTCCGAGGTTCCGGGGCCGTAAACTTCTGCCGTATCAAAAAATGTCGCTCCCGCCGCGATCGCGCCCTCGAAGGCTTGACGTACCTCGGCTTTTCCGTAACTGCTACCATAGTCCCAAAACAGGCGATCGCCCCAAGACCACGCCCCAATTCCGAGGGCGGGAACGGTAATATTAGTTTGGCCGAGGGTCGCGGTATCCATATTTTGCCTAGGTTGAGAGCGCCATTGTTTTTTATTTTGCCATACTTAGGGGCCAGGCGATCGCGATCGCTGTTAAAATTATTGCCATCCCCCACAATACTACTATTTTTCTGGGAGGCGATCGCCCGATGCCCAAATTCACGCCTTATAGCTTGCAGTTACAGCTTACCCGAATGTTTGCCGAAGGTCAATCTTTCTTTGCAACCGAAAAAGTGCGAGATTGGTTGCGAGAACGCCACGAAGATCCGGACTTGTACGAGGTTACTTTTCACGAAAAACCCGCACCCCCTGGGGACGATCGCGCCATGGTGATTGAAGTCCAATTGCGGCGCAAAGATGGCGAACCCGTTGATGAGTGGTTGCAATCCGAAGCCAACCAGACTTAAATTTAGGATACTCCATTCTATGAACAGAAAATGGGCGATCGTCGCTGTCATTTACCTTTGTATCTTACTGGCGATTATGGCGATCGCTAACTTAGGATTGTTGCCCGTTTCGACTCTAGAAAGAATTCCCGCTTACGATCCCTTCGATCATTTTTT
>CAKZKB010000214.1 GCA_937121005.1 uncultured cyanobacterium
GCTGGCGTTGGCGAATGGTTTTGAGGGCGATAGGTACGCTGTCGCGGATCGGCGAATTTGGTGTTAGTATCGAAAGGCAATCCTTGCAGAAACACTGACGGGGGTATTAACAAAAATGACGCGCTTACAAGCCGCACTCAGCTTCGATGGTAAAAGTAGCTACATAGAAGTCGGTTACCAACCCCAACTCAATCCCTCTCAATTTACGATTTCGTGTTGGGCTAAAGTAGAAGGCAACCCAGGCCAGTGGCGATCGCCCGTCACGTCCAGAACAGACCTGCCAACGGGCGGCTATATCCTTTACGCGGGTCAAAACAATCGATGGCAGTTTTGGATCGGTGACGGTAGCGGTTGGGCGACGCTGGAAGGAGCGGATATCGTTCTCGATCGCTGGACGCACGTAGCCGCAACCTATGAGGGAACGACCCTGAAATTCTACCTCAACGGCGAACCCGTTGGGGAACCCGTCGAGTCGAAAATCCGCCTGAATACCAGCTGTCCCCTCCGCATTGGTGCGGGCAAGACTGAAGGCGATCCGGGCTGTTTCTTTAACGGTAAAATTGCTGAAGTACGGCTTTGGGATCGAGCGCGATCGCTAGCAGAAATCCAAAAATATTTAAATTGCCGACTGACTGGCAACGAAGTGGGATTGGGAGGCTACTGGCCCTTAAATGAAGGTCGGGGAACCATTGCCAAAGACAAAACGAGTCATGGCAACGACGGCACAATTTTGGGAGCGACTTGGGGGCAGGCCGAACTGCCGATCGCAGCAGTTCCGGCAGTGTCGGGCAAGACAGCGTTCGCGACGGGTTTGGAAGATTACGGATACTGGTATCGCTGGAAGCAAACTCTGCCCCAAAGCGCGGGTCAAAAACCCTTTCGACGGGGGCGAATTTGGTCTTAAAAACGGGCGATCGTTGCTATGTGTAACGAAAAAGATATAAAACTTCACTTCTCCAACCGCACCGCATACCACTGTAACAACTCACCCGGTGCGAGGCTAAATTCGCAGTAGGTGTCGCGCAACAAACGAGCTCGATCGTCGAGAGAATCGACCTTTTGCAGTTCTTTGGGAACGCGATCGCCCCCTTTGGCTAAAACACCTTTCAACTTCTCTAAGAGTTCGTCGGCCGTCACGATCTCTTCCTCGCGATCGACCTCGAGAACGACATAATACTCCTCATCGTACATCGACGCATCGCTCATAGTGCTTTAGGTTTTAGGTATTAGGGATTAGGGATTAGGTTTTAGGGAGGGTACAAGGATTTAAGTGGACACTGACACCGATCCCCCCCTCTCCTTGTCTCCTTGTCTCCTTGTCCCCTTGTCCCCTCTACGATCCTTTGGTTAAAAAGGACAAATCTGCGGCTCCAAAGTTGGTACTCAAGGCCACGTTCATGTTTTCTAGGGCTTTAATCAGCCAGATTACCGCTTCGCGAGCCCGATCGTCGTAGTGGTCGAACAAAATGGCAAACCGCTTCTCCAGGTAAGGCTTCACTTTGCGACAGATCAAAATAATCTTCAGCAACAGCACCATCACCAGAGTCGGGCCGATATTAGAAATTAAGTCGATCAAGACGAAGTGGTTCGGGTTTTGGGAACTTTCGACGACCAAAAAGTTGAGGAGTTGGCTGCACGTCCGCAGTACCAAAAACTCGCTGGGTTGACGATCGTCGCTTTGGGGGAGAGTATTTTTGAGGTGATTGTAGAGGCGATCGTTAAACTGACGCTTCCCGTATTCGGGATCGATGCTGGTAATCAAATACTCGTACAGGTCATCTTTAAAGCCAGCAAAGGTGCGCGTTTGGCTGCTGTGGGTGACAAAATTATGCGCCAGATCGCGGTAGGTGCTCGATCGCTCGGCTTTCCCCGCAAACTGCTTCACCGCCACGTAGAGCTCGCGATCGTTGAGTAGGGTGGGGTTGTGCACCACATTCAAAACGCGATCGGCCGTGGCCGCATCTCGGGCGCGAGTTAG
>CAKZKB010000215.1 GCA_937121005.1 uncultured cyanobacterium
GTCCGTCTACAATGAAACTGGTTTCGACATTGCTGACGCAGGTCAACCAATTCGCCAGTCCCGGATCGATACCGAGGACACGACTCGGATCCACGTCAGCCACTTCTACAGGTTGCTTGTAGACAAATTCGGCATAGAAACAGCGATTGCGAGGGAGGATTCGCAGTTCGCTGATGTCTTCAAATCGCAGATTAGAGAGCATGGGAAGATAGAACGCATCTAACCCGAACCACACCTTCACTTGCCGACCCAACGGGACTCGAATCTGACCGTCTTTTAACTTTAATGCCTGTTTGGGATAGCTGACGGTATGCAACCCTCCCCGACGGCGGTACTTTGGTGGCTTCGGCTTGTCGGAAAGTTCGCCGTTGCGGTAGGCTTGGTTTAGTCCTCGAAACGACGCGAAGGCTTCGCCGACGGCTTGGCACGTTTGCTGCGCCGCCTGGGAGTGCATGGCTTTGAAGTGGCGGTTAGGCTTCAGTTCGTTGTTAATATCGAACTTGCGAGCGTAAAGATGGGTCTTAAACCAGATTTGACGGGCGTAATAGGTGGCGCAGTTGTGGAGCTTGTTGGCTTCGGTGCAGATGTATTCTAAGATGGCTTTGAGGTCGCCGTCGGGATTGAGTAAAACTTGTTGGCAGCCGTACACTTTCATCACCTCCTTATGGAAATTGTAGCACGAGAAAGCGGTCTTTTTGTTAATAATTGTTACGAAAACTAGCCGCTACTTGAGGGAGGCGCTGTATTCCCGCCTTAAAAGGTCAGGGTTTTAGCGCCTATGCCGGGGATAACATATTCTAGACCCATCTACAAACACGCTGCGATCGTCTCGACAACCGAACTCGATAGCGAGTCTAAATCGTAACCGCCTTCGAGCCCGAAAACAATGCGCCGCGTCACGGACAAACAACTCTCGGTAAACTTTCCGAAGTCCTCCGGTTCTAGGGCAATTCGCGCCAGAGGATCGGCCGCATTGGCATCGTATCCCGCACTGACAATCAGTAAATCGGGATTGAAATCGCGCAAGAAAGGAACGATTTTCTCCTTAAATAAAGGGAGATAGTCATCGCGATCGCTCCCTGCGAGCATGGGAAAATTGAGGACATTATTATGCGTACCGCGTTCTGATGCTTTCCCCGTCCCCGGATAGTGCGGGTATTCGTGCAAAGAGCAGTAAATAATGTTAGGATTGTTCTCGACGCACACTTGCGTTCCGTTGCCGTGATGCACGTCCCAATCGAGAATGGCAACGCGATCGACCTCCAAGCGTTCTAAAGCGTAAATAGCCGCGATCGCCGCATTAGAAAATAGACAAAATCCCATCCCGCGATCGCTTTCGGCATGGTGTCCCGGAGGTCGAGATAAAATAAAGGCCGGATCGCCAGTTTCTAAGACGCGATCGACCCCATCTAACCAACCGTTAACGGCTAACAAAGCCACGTCGTAACTCTCGGGAGAAATGGGGGTATCGGCATCGAGTCTGCCACCGCCACTGGCGGCAATATTCCTAACGCGATCGATATGATCTGGCGAGTGCACTTTGGCGATAAACTCTAAAGGAGAGCGCTTCTCCATGGCAGTTGGTTCTTGCCAGTGCAAGCGATCGCGCCAAGAAACCCCTTGCAAGGCGGCGACGATCGCTCGCAGGCGATCGCTGCGTTCGGGATGGAACGATCCGGTCTCGTGATTCAGAAAGCGAGGAGAATAGATAACAGAAAACATAACAGTATTGGGTTGTGGCAACTGATTTCTATTATAATAAGAAAACCCCCAATTTCAAAACGAAATCTGGGGGCGATCGAATTAACTGGTCACTGGTCACTGGTCACTGGTCACTGAAGTAACTTGCCATCGCTGTAAATCGCGACGGACAGCCGGCCAGTAGCGATCGGGAAACTGGGAAAAATCGAACCCGCACCAGTAAAAAACTTGCTCGATGCGGCTGTAGCGATGCAGCGACCAATAGCGCAAAATTTCCCAGGACTCGTGCAAATCCTCAGCCGCGACAAACCCTTGCATTCGGGCCGTCAGTTGGGGTAAAAAGTCCTCCAACCAAAACGCCATCATCCGATGGTAGCCGGGATTGTCGAAGCAGCACAAGTGCAAAATTTCCTCGCGATCGACCCCAAAGCGACGCAACACTTGGGTAGGAAAATAGCAAATTCCCTGCTCGGAATCCTCCTTGAGATCGCGCAAGTTATTGTAGAATTGATCGACAACCCCAAACGCACCCGCGCCTTGCCAGTGACGCAGCGACAAAAAGGGCAGCACTTGGAAAAACTTGCCTGCTAAATTCTCGAGCATGGCTTCGTAGTCGTCCAAGCTATCGATCGCGAGATCCGGCCGGTTGTAGTCGGCGATCGCGTACAGATACGCCTCCCAAGCCGCAATGACGCGGGCACTCAGTTCCCCCGTCTCGTCGGCGAACCCGCAGGCTTTCATGGCGGCGAACGCGGACTCGTAAGGCCCGGCAGCGATCTGTCCGTAACTCCTCAGTTGCTGCCAGCCGCGACAAAAGGTTTGGAACTTGCCGCTTGCGGGGTCGATGGACTGGTTTTCGGCCAGGCGATCGACCAGACGGATCCAACCGATGCGATCGATCCACTGCTGGCGGACGGCTGGCGGTAGCCGCATCACCCAAGCCGCGTTATCTTCATCTTTGAGCGCGTCATCAGAAAACGCGCGATATTGAGACGAACCGACCCAAGGCGCGATGGATAGCCCCCGGTCGGCTGCTGTGACGGTCGTAGTAGTAGTATGCACCCTTGATATCCTCGATCGAAATGGCGATCTGGATGAAAACGTTACAATTCGCAACCGATCGGGGTTGCCGTCCGGTGCGAACTACCTTTAGATTAGAACAGATTTCCGAGAGCGCCAAATGTCTCCCCTGGAAAAGTTCGGGGATTTTCAGACTTTGGCCCTCTTGCCAACCGCATTTTCTCGGAAATTTAAGTTAAATTGGTACTATATTGTATGGCGAGAGCGGCCTTCCATCGTTCCGCTCCATCCCAACCGCGACACGGACTTGGGTATCGCCTCGGGTGCATCTGCGCTTCTAGCCGTTATTTCGGGACATCGGTTCCGAAACCTTCGGCACTCTTGGCATATCCGAAACCACAGTCTACTATGTCCCTCCAACAAGAGAATTGCGAGCTCCGAGCGCGAATCGATCGCCTCGAGCGGCAACTAGAGGCCTATCGCCGCCAAACTGACGATACGACAGCGACGGTATCGGGCAAGACTCCCGCATCGTTTCCCCCTCTAGAAGTCGGTCTGGAAGATTCTGAAGAACTCTTTCGCGCCTACGTGGAAACCGCAAACGATATGGTGTATGCGGTCAACCTGGAGCGCAAGCTCACCTTTATCAATCCCTACGGACGGCGGTTGCTCGGTTGTTCCGGCGACGAGTGGCAAGGACGATCGTATCTTGACTTTATCGCTCCCAAGTTTCGGGAGGCCACGGCTCGCGCCTTCGATAACCTCGTCCAAACTGGGGAACTCAAAGATTTTGAATTTGCGATCGTCGATCGCGACGGACGCGAGATCGAGATGGAAGTCAACGGCCGGCTGCTGTACCGTCACGGTCGTCTCGTGGGGGGCCTGGGCATTGCCCGCGATATTACGGAGCGCAAACAGTTCGAGCGTCAGTTGCAGATGTTTCGCAAGGCCGTCGAGTCGGCCTACGACAGCGCCGCGATCGTCGATCTCAAGGGCAACATTATTTACGCCAACCCCGCAGCCGAGCGGATGTTCGGCCGTCCCGATGATAGCCTAGCCGGAAAAAATGCCACCACCTTTTTCCCAGAAGACGCGCAAACATCCCTAGAGTGGCCCATGGGCCAAGCGATCGAAGGGGGATGGAGTGGGGAAGTCATCTGCCAGCGTCCCGACGGGGAGCGCTTCCCGGCCTTGGTGTCGGCGGGGCCAGTTCCGGGAGAAAGCGGGTCGATCGCGGCCGTATCCCTGATCTGTCGCGACATTACCAGCCAAAAAGCCATCCAAGCCGAACTCGCCGCGAAAAATATCGAACTCGAACGGGCCAGCCGCTTGAAATCGGAATTTTTAGCCAACATGAGCCACGAGTTGCGAACGCCATTGACTTCGATTTTAGGCTTCTCTTCCCTGCTGCAACAGCAAATTTTTGGCCCGTTGAATCCGAAGCAGTTGGTGTACGTGCAGCGCCTGCACCATAGCGGCGAGCATTTGCTCAATTTGATTAAAGACGTTCTGGATCTGTCTAAGGTTGAAGCCGGAAAAGTGAAGCTGGATATCGCGCCAGTGTCGATCGTGCAACTGTGCGAAGAAACCCTGTCTTTAGTCAGCGAACAACTCCGCAACCGAAGGCTAACAATGCAAACCTCGATTCCTAAAAATATTGGAATGTTGATGGCTGACGAGTTGCGCGTCCGACAAATGCTGCTCAATTTGCTCTCCAATGCGATTAAGTTTTCTCCACAAGGGGGAGAAATTGGCATGGAAGCGCGAACTCAAGCGGGATTCGTGCAAATAACGGTCTGGGATCGCGGCATTGGCATTCCCGAAGAGAAGCAAAAACTCCTGTTTCAACCGTTCCAACAACTCGACAGTTCTCTCGAACGCCGCCATCAAGGGACGGGGTTGGGGTTAGCGCTGACCCGCCAGTTTGCCGAACTGCACGGTGGGACGGTTTCGTGTCAGTCCAAGGAAGGGGAAGGCAGTCGGTTTACGATTTCGCTACCGCTTAATTTGTATCGCAGTTCGGCCAGTTCTGAAGAAGAAGAGGAACTCGAAGCGATCGCGTCTCCCGTCCCGGCGATCGCACCATCGGGTCAGTTGTTACTCGTTGAAGACCACCAATACAATGCCATGCTCTTGAAAGATATTCTCGAGCATTGGGGTTACGAAGTCCAGTGCGTCACCGACGGCTATCGAGCCTTGCAATGGCTCGGAGAACACCATCCCGATTTGATTTTAATGGATATTCACCTTCCCGGAATCAACGGCATGGATCTGGCCCGGCGCATTAAGACCAACCCGCAATGGAAAGGGATTCCGATCGTGGCGATGACGGCTATGGCTATGGTCGGCGATCGCGAGCGTTGCTTGCAAGCGGGAATGGAAGACTATCTCAGCAAACCCGTAGACTGCGATCGTCTGGCCGCCGTTTTGACCCGCTACGCCGGACAACCGACGAACCCCGCTATGTCTCTTGACAGCGACAGCACCTCGGCCAGAAACTGACGCTATAGCTTGTGTGGAGCGCAAGAGCAAATCGCACTTCAAGCGATCGCGCAGTCCAGGCGATCGCTTGATGGTATCTTTGTCTCATTCATTAATGGAGAAGTCAACCCCCATTTCTTACCATGTAACAGTTTGGGGGCCGAATGTGGGTTCTAATAGAAAACGCTGGTTCAACGGTTGCACCGGACGAGCGTTGAGAGGAAAGATCTGCGAGAACGCTTCAATTTGGGAACTCGACAGTTCGATCGCCTCTTGAAACACCACCCACCGCACTACTTCCGAACAAGGTGGAGTGGTTAGAGAACCGAAATAACGATAAGTCGATCGCGATTCGGGTAAAATAGCTTCTAGGTCGATCGCGGTGTCAGAAATTTCCATCTCGGGTCGCATTCGCGAAGGCAAATAGTCCCACACCGATTTGAGGGCCATATTCTCCTCGCCTTCTTCTACCAAAACTCCCAAAACAGCGAGCTCGCCTGTCTCTTCGTTGCGGTGGACAAAATGAATTTCCATCGGGTAAGATTGACCGTTGACGGTATGCTCGCTCGGATGGTGGAAGTGGAATTGCAGCAACTCAAACACCGTGCCATCTAGGGTTAAGGTATTTCCCGATTCGGCGTTGACTTGGATGGTATGGCCGTTGTTGAGGATTTTTAGCGGAACCTCGGCGTAGTCGATTTGGAACTCAGAAAGATCGGCCGCGATCGCCCCATTTAAGTTAATCGGCGACTGATGGTTTCCGCTTTGACATTGTGCGTAGTCGGGGGACAAACTTCCCCAGTTTCCTGGCCCTTCATCCCCCGTATAGCCCCAGTGAATTTCATTTTCGCTGGCGATCGCGCCTTGCAAGTTAGAGAGTTCGACTCCCCCAGAAACGGCGGCCGCAAGGGCGACAAAAGCCGTACCAAACCATTTTTTTTGGGCCATCATTCCGCAAAAATACCTACTAGAAAATAATTTCGCCTACCCCGATCGCCTTACCAAAAATAAAGGCTCTGCCCCTAGCATACAGGAGACAGAACCTTGAAGTCTTTCTTCTTAACAAATGTTTTATTGTTCTGGCAGCATTGGGTTAGCCTCTTCCGAGGGAACTTGCGGTGCTTGTTCCGATGCTTGTTGGAGCAATTGCAGGGTTTCCCAGTGAGGAACCAGAACAATTTTGCTCAAATCTTCCTCATTGCGAGTTTGCAAGCTGTTGATAAACCCTTCTAAAGAAATAACCTCGATCTCGATCTCGAGATTGCCATTGTCATCGGGATTTTGTTCGCGGAACAAGTTAATCGCTTGGTCAACTTGCTCGCGGGTAAAATAGGCCGGAACCCGAGCTTCTTCGCCGCGTTGAATGGTCAAATAGTTGGTATCGTTGGGATCGTCACTGTTGACAGCGCGAGCCAAAAACAAGGGTACGCCAGAAAAGTTAGCTGACGATCGTCCGCTTTCTTCTAAAATTTGGCTAGCGTTATCCCGTTGGTCGTCGGGGGGAACGAAAATAAACTCGGGATCTTCTTCGATCTCGTTGGCAGCTGCTTCTTCATTGAGACGACGTTCGAGCTCGTAAACTTGCGCCAAAGAAACCACTTCGATTTCCAACGATTCCGATCCTTCGGGATCCCGTTGTTGGAGATTTTCGACAAACGCCTGCGCGTCTTGCAAGCGAATAAACACGCCGGAAACCGGAACGTTAGCGGGGGGTGCTTCCCCGTCTGCATTGGGTTGCAGCACCACGAACAAAGGGAAATTATCTTCTGTGACCACAAATACCGGAACCGGAGCCAGAGTTTGTAAAACTTGCTCTTCGGGTAACGCCAAAGCGGGTGCGGGAGACAACCAATGTCCGGCGAGAAGAGAGCCGATCGCTCCTAATGTCAAACTCCATTGCACGAGGGAAGATTTCATAAAAACTCCTAAACTGGGAAACAAACGGGGTAAAATGCTGGCAACTGCTGAATGCGAGGCGCGATCGCGGCCCGGCCGATCGAATTATTTTATTCGGAGTGCGACTTTGGGGGTCAGGCAAATTAGACGGCTTGCTTAACCCGACTGTCTTGCCCGATGGCAGGTTCCACAAATCGGATCTTAACACGGCCCGCAGAGGATGATATGGACTATCCCACCGCCCGACACTTCATTATTGCTCAAGGGACTGCCCTGCAAACCCGCCACAACCCAGATGCGTTTTTGGCACTCCTCGATCGCGGCGATCGTCCCATTCCCGGACAGATGACCTCAATTTTACTGGCACTGAAGGTCATTTTTGCCGCCACCCAAGACAGCGACAGCCTCGATCGCGAGCTCGCCAACGGCGTTTACCTGTTGGCGATCGAGTCTCGCAACTGCTTCGAGGCCGGGTTGCGACAAGGAGTCAAGTGGCCGCCGCTACTGGCCGAAGACCTCGATCGCCTGCAAGCGGCGGCCAACAGTATTTTCTCGGGGACTTGGCAAGAGTAGGGGCGAACGGCGTTCGCCCTTCCTACAGAACAGCGTTCGCCCTTCCTACACTCCTCTACTCGATTTCGATCGACTGGGGGCCGCCAGAGGGAGGCGGTGGAGTCGCGTTCTCGGGGAAGGCAACGGCCCCTGGATGTACGCCTTGGGAGTCCAGCCAGCTTTTCAGGGGTTCGTCGTTGGGGTTGAGGCGCAGGATCCCGGAAACGAAGCCGCCAGCGAAGGCGACGGGACTGTGGAGGAGTTCGCTAAAGATAGGTTGGAGTTCGTCGAAAAACATAACTGCGATCGGTTCGATGGCACTTGTTAACGATTGTAACGCGATCGCGCCTAAATTTCTTCCCCCGGCCCCCGACAGCACGGCCGACTTGTAGGCGATTTGACCGAGAATACCATGGATACAAGGTTGAAATTTTGAATTCTGAATTCTGAATTCTGAATTTTGAATTTTGAATTGGAGCGTAGCGACTGACTTATGGCTATTCTAACCTTCGCCATCGGGTTGGCGTTGGGACTGGCATTCTGCTTCTGGCAGCGATCGCGGTTCCAACGGCAGATCGAGCGACTGCTAGCAGAACTGAGAAATAACGAAACCGATTCTCTCTCGGCGGTGTCGCAGTTGCGCCGAGGGATCGTTCGTCTCGGACAGCAAAACCACCAGCTAGAAGCCGAGTTACAAAGCTGGCAAAACATCCTCGATCGCGCCCCTTGGGGGTATTTACAAGTCAACGCCGAGAACCAACTGGTGTATTGTAACCCGCCCGCGTGCCAGTGGTTGCAGGTGAGAGACTGCCACCCAGACGAGTTACCATTGTTGCTGAAAGTGGTGCGTTCCTACGAACTCGATCGCCTGATCGAAGAGACGCGATCGCGCCAGGAAAAGCAGACTTGCGAGTGGGTGTTTCATCCTCCCTACGACGACGCGGAAGCCAGCGATCGCACCGAAGCAGTGACGCTGCGCGGTTGCGCCTTCCCCCTGCGAGAAGGACGAGTGGGAGTTTTCCTAGAAAACCGTCAGGTTATCGTCGATCTGGCCCGATCGCGGGAAAGATGGGTCTCGGATCTGGCTCACGAGGTGCGAACCCCCCTCACCTCCATTCGCCTCGTGGCCGAAGCCTTGCGCGATCGCATCGATCCGTCCATGTCCCGTTGGGTCGATCGCCTGATCCCGGAAACCCAACGGCTGATCGATTTGGTACAAGACTGGCTCGAACTCAGCCAACTCGAAATCGATCCGGGGCGCGTTTTGCGGCGCAACCCTCTAGAATTGGAGTCTCTAGTGCGATCGGTCTGGCAAACCCTCGAGCCGATCGCGGCCCGAAAACAACTGCGTCTCGACTACCAACAACCCCACCCCATCGAGATCGAAGCCGACGAGTCGCGCTTGTATCGCGTTTTTTTGAATCTATTTGACAACGCCATTCGCTATTCTCCCACTGAAGGCACCGTGCGCGTCGAAGTCGCGACGGGAGATAGCACTGTCGAGATCGATATTATCGACGAGGGACAGGGATTTGCCGAAGACGATATCGAACAAGTCTTCAATCGCCTCTATCGGGGAGATCCGTCGCGATCGCGATCGTCAGCATCTCCTGACAGTTCCCCACCTCCGAGTAGCAGCAGCAACGGTTTGGGATTGGCGATCGTCCGGCAAATTATCCGGGCTCACGGCGGTGCGGTCAGCGCTCGCAATCACCCTGAAACGGGGGGAGCTTGGTTGCAAATTAACCTACCCTACCACTAAACTTAAAGAAATCGCGATCGAATCTAAAGATTTTTAGCGCAGAATAGATATATTCACCCACGCTGCGATCGATCCCCCCTTGTACGCATGACCGCTAGCGCCTTTCCCTCTCCCTCCGAACGCGACCCCCTTCAACGCGAACTCTTGCGCCTGGAACAAGACGTGCTGCGTATGGGAGCCCTCGTCGAACAGTCGTTTCGGTTGAGCCATCAAGCCTTGTTCGATCGCGACTTAGCCGCCGCCGAAGCCATTCCCCTTCTCGACAAGCAAATCGATCGCTTCTACCGTCGCATTGAAGCCGACTGCGTAGTCTCCATGAGCCTACAAACCCCTGTGGCGCGGGACAGTCGTTTGTTAGGAGCCTTAATGCAGTTGGTACGCGACTTAGAGCGCATTGGCGACTATGCCAAAGACCTAGCAGAAATCGCCATGAAACTGTTTGTCTATCCACCTCACGACTGTATGCCAGAAATGGAAAAAATGTCGCGCCACGCACGAGCCATGCTAGCACAAAGTTTGATGGCGTTGGCGAATTTAGACGCACAAGCGGGCTTGCAGATGAAAGAACAAGATACGACGGTGGATGATGCTTACGATCGCTTGTATTGCAAACTGGCTTACCAGCGCGATTTCAAAGGTGTTTTAGAACCCGTTCTGTTGCTGGTTCTCTCCATTCGCCATCTAGAACGCATGGCCGACCACGCCACAAATATCGGCCAGCGAGTGGCGTATATTGTCACCGGAGTGCGATCGTAAGAATAACTAGGTTTTAGGTTTTATAGCGCGTTAAGGCTAAAACCCCTCTCCTCGATATAGTTATTTCCCAAGGATTGACATCCTCCCCGCCCTATAGAGGAGCGGGGATTCCTAAATCACGAGAATTA
>CAKZKB010000216.1 GCA_937121005.1 uncultured cyanobacterium
ACCAGTTTTTAGATTAGGGGTTTGGGGGATTAGGGGTTTAGGGGGATAATCAGTGTCCAGTGTCCAGTGACCAGTGACCAGTTAAAACCTTGTACCTCTGTACCTCATCCCTCATCCCTCGCACCTCGTACCTAATACCTAATACCTAATACCTAATACCTAATTAAAGATACTGCTGCAACACTTCCCTGGTCAAGCGTCCAGTTTTCTCCCAACTAAATAAGCGCGATCGCGCCAAACTTCGGTCTCGCAACTGCGATCGCGTTTCCGGATCGGTGGCGACGATTTTCATGGCATTGGCGAGTTCTTCGGTATTGTAGGGATCGACGAGAATGGCTGCATCTCCGGCTACTTCGGGAAGCGAGGATAGGTTCGAGGTAATGACTGGAGTTCCGCACCCCATGGCTTCGAGAACGGGCAAACCAAACCCCTCCCAAAGACTGGGAAAGACCAAGGCGATCGCTTGGTTAATGACTTCGGGAAGGCGATCGAAATCCACGTAACCTAAAAACCGGACGCGGTTGCCAATTCCTAATGCTTCGGCTTGCTGTTGTAGGGCGGGGGTATAGCGATCGTCCCTCGGCCCGGCAATCCACAACTGGCAGTCTAAGGATAGGGGTAATTTAGCAAAAGCAGCCACGAGGCGATGTAAATTTTTATACGGATCGTGGCGACCGATATAGAAAAAATAGTTTTGCGTGGGGAGATTGAGAAACCGGAAGCGATCGCGATCGTAAGCAAGAGAAACTGGGGTAATTTTGGTTTCGGCAATGCTGTAAAATCGGACAATATCTTTTGCTGTGGCTACCGAGTCGCAAAGAATATGCTGCGCCTGTTGCAACACTTGGGGAATATAATAACGATGGTAGGGCGTGAGGGGAGAAAGTCGCCGAGGAAACCGCAACGGGATTAAATCGTGAACGGTGACGACGTAGCGACAGTTGGTAAATAAAGGCGCTTCGGGTATGGGAGAAAATAATAGTCGCGATCGCGTTTGGCGGTAAATTTTGGGTAGCTGAAACTGCGTCCACAACAAGCGGTTCAAGTGTCCTCGCGATCCCTGGTTTGGGGTCATGTTGTTGGGGACGACATGGCAATTGTAACCGGGGATGTCTTCGGCCGCAAGCAGGGTGGGATCGAGGGATTTTAGATGGGGAAAGAGGTTTCTGGCGTAGGTGGCAAGTCCCGTCGGTTGTGGTATGAGAAAAGAGAGGTTGACGAGCATTCTTATTTTAACTCGAGTGGGGATTACTACTTCTTACCCTGCGATCGTTTGGGTGTGGAATGTAGGGTTTAAGGTTGCTGGTGGCAGCCACTCACCGACACTGAGTAACTTTTGTCGAAGGCTTCAAATCCCCCGACTTCCACGCTGACGCGATAGGGACGATCGCCCATTTGCGGGACAACGGAGAGATTGAATTCTTCGGTACTTTCTAATTCTACATCGTCCTCTTCAAACTCTTCGATATTTTCATCGTAAAAATCTAGAGGGTCATCTTCTTCGTACCACGCATCTTCGGTATAGTGTAACTGTACTTCGATATCGTACTCGCCGCTCGCTTCCGGGACAACATCAATCTCGAAGCGATCGAAAAACTCTCCTGGCGGTACGGTAAATTCAGCCTTCTCGTATTCGGGATTGTCGAACATATTCAGGGGATCGCCAGTGCGCCTGCGAATGACAGCGCGATCGCTATCGGTAGCTTCTAGAGGGACGCAACCCGCCGATCGCCCCGGATCGGCACTAAATGTCGCCGCAAAACTGCCCAAAGCGATAACAATGCGAGCCATTTGTCCGAGTGCCATTTTTTTTTGTTCCGAAGACGATCGTGCCTTTTCTATTTAACGCGATCGTCCCCGGTTTTGCCTCTACTTGCAGGGAGAACTTGTAGATTGTTTGGGTGTGGATGTAGGGGTCAACGGCGTTGACCCTTCTTCGAGAAAACTGAAGTTTTAACCTTAAGGGCGAATGCCATTCGCCCCTACATACCTTAATCTTCGGCGAAAACGTAGCGTCGCAACTCCGACGGATCCGGTTCGGGACTTTCTTCGGCGAAGCGTACCGCCTCCTCGATCTCCTCTTCAATCTTTTTGTTAATGTCATCGAGTTCGCCCTGGGTGGCCAGGTCGCGATCGAGAATATAGGTCTCGAACCGCTTAATCGGATCTCGAGACAACCAAGCCTCTTTTTCGTCCAAGCTGCGTAACTCATCCGGATCGGCCAGAGAATGGCCCCGGAAGCGATAAGTGAGGGCTTCGATTAGCGTTGGTCCCTGGCCCGATCGCGCCCGATCGATCCCTTTGAGGGTCGCCGATCGCATCGCCAAGAGATCCATTCCGTCCACTTCGTGTCCCGGAATGTCGAACGACTCGGCCTTGCGATAGATTTCCGGTTGCGACGTGGCCCGGTAGTGATCCATGCCGATGGCCCACTTATTGTTCTCCACCACAAATAAAATCGGCAACTTCCACAACGCCGCCATGTTCAAGCATTCGTAGAACTGACCGTTATTGCAGGCCCCATCGCCGAAAAAGCAAGCCACAACGCGATCGTCGTCTTCTCCCATCACGTCGCGGCGGTAGCGAATTTGGAACGCCGCCCCCAAGGCCACCGGGATCCCCTCAGCCACGAAAGCGAACCCCCCTAACAGCTTGTGTTGCGAGGAAAACAGGTGCATCGACCCGCCGCGACCTTTAGAACAGCCCGTCGCCTTCCCAAATAGTTCCGCCATCACTTCCCGCGCCGGAACGCCGCTACTGAGGGCGTGCACGTGGTCGCGATAGGTGCTGCAAACGTAGTCTACCCCAGGGCGCATCGTCAGGATCGTGCCGCTCGACACCGCCTCCTGACCGTTGTAGAGGTGGACGAAGCCGAACATTTTGCCCCGATAGTACATTTCGGCACACTTGTCCTCAAACGTGCGCCCCAAGACCATATCCTCGTAATATCGCAGCGCTTCTTCCTTGTTGCTCAGTTCCCCTTCAACGGGCGTGTCGGGGACGATCCGTTCTTGTACCATCGCTGATGTCTACCGTCGTAACATCTCCCCACTATACCCAATCGTGGGGGCTGCGATCGCGCCTCGTTCCCCCAGCGAAATATAAAGTTTTGTTAAAAACAAGTCACATTGCCGTAAAAAACGGGGTTAAAACCAGACAGATAAGTAGAAGGGAACGCAAGCGGGACTCTGCTGGCCCCATTGTTCCTTTTTCCCCGATGGGGAAGTTTACCAGTAAAATTGGAGCGAACGATGCGCGTTATGGATGAGGAAACCAGAGATTTGCAAGATCGGGAACTGCAAGACCTGGCTCGCCAAGCCCAACAAGCCCCTGCGGGCAGCCAAAAACGGCGTTGGGCCCTGACTCAGTTAATCGGATACGTTGCCAGTATCGATCGCTTGTGCTATCCGAAGGAACAGTACGATTTAGACACCGACGACCTCAGTGCCGAGGCCCGTCAAGAGCTTTTCTTATATATTTGCGATAATATCAATAAATACGATCCCGATCGCGCTCCCTTTATGCGTTGGGTCAATTTTCTCTTACAAACTCGGTTTTTTCCGCAAGTGGCCAAACGAATGCGAGAAGCCTACAGTCCCAACCCCGACGACACGCTGATTGGCGAAGAGGAAGAGAGTCCGTATTTGTCGCAGACGGTCGAAGAATGTATCCAAGAAGATGCGACGGGCGAATTTGCCGACACTCATATTAGGGGACACCCGCAAGCCAACTTTCGCGCCATCGCCCTCTTGAGGTTAGAAGGTAAAAAATGGAAAGATATCGCCGACGAACTCGGTGTAGGTAAATCAACCATTAGCGATTTTTACCAAAGAAACCTCTCTAAATTTGCTGACGATATTCGTCAATCTATCATTTCTCGATTTCAGTTGTAAGGATTTGCCCGTGTCTCTAGTTTCTCTATTCCGCTTCCCCACTCTCAGTTAACTTAAGGAGTTTCACATCATGTCATTTTGGAATCGATCGAATCAAAATCTGGCCTTTACCGTCCCCCTGACGGCCCGCTACCATCGCCTAGCCGAACAGTATAAAAAGCGTCAAAGCGACGATCTCAAAGGCGATCGCGTCTATCGCAATACCCTTGCCATTTGCGCCGTTAATTTCTACTGTCAGTGCATGGGCATTCAAACCGACTGGGATGCCAGCGACAGCACCGACGCAGTGATGCAAACCTTAAAAGATACGGCCGATCTAGCCTTAGAAGGGATTGGTAAAGTAGAGTGCCGCCCGGTTATCAAAGGCGAAAAACTCGTCAGAATTCCCGATGAAGTGCGCAGCGATCGCATGGGTTACATCGCCGTCCAACTTTCAAAAGACCTAAAAACCGCCAAACCCTTTGGGTTTAAATCCATCGTCCGTTCCGATGCGATTCCGCTTCGAGAATGGCAACCCCTCGATGCCTTTTTACACCGGATCGACCAACTGCAACCTGTATGTTTGGAAGATTGGTTTTGCGAGAAAATGGCCGCCGGTTGGGAAGTCGTCGATCGCATCGAAGCCATGTTGTGGCCCCCCGATACCCAACCTCGGTTTGCTTTCCGCAGTTCTCCCGCCACTCGATCGGGCGATCGCGGCGGTAGCGTCGAGCGCGGTAAGATGCTGAACGTGACCCCCGATACCGATCCGCTTGCCCTTTTCGTCGGCTTCAAACCCGTCAGCGACATCGAACGCAACGTTTGGGTACAAGCCTACGCCGCCGAGGGACGAGCCCATTTGCCCGAAAACTTGCACCTGTCTATTCTCGACAATACGGGAACGGCGGTGATGGAAGCCAAAGCCCACAAGACCCAAAACGTACAACTCGAATTTGGTGGCGACAAAGGCGAACGCTTCCAAGTCCGTTTGGCACTCGGCGATGAGGATGTGCTGCAAACTTTTGAGGTCTGATCGAGAGGGGGATTAGGCAATTGGGAGAAGGGAGAACAAATCTCAGACCTCATACCTAAAACCTAATCCCTATCCCTAATCCCTAGTGCGCTGGGGACGGGAGTCGGAACGGCGGTTCAAAAAGGCGTTGGGCGTGGCCCCGGTGCGAGAGTGGAGTGGCGACGAGAAGCGCAAGTCTCGCAAGGCGGGTTCGGCGCTGTGGGAGTGGTGCTTTACCCGGATCGAAGTGTGGCGATCGCGTCCTAAAAATGCCATCGGGGATGAGTTGGGAGCGCTGATGGATAACCTCAAAGCCGGTAAAATGCCCGTCAAGAAGGCGCGATCGACGGTTTGCGCCAAGGCGGTGCGCTTGCTGTTTCGGGAGTTGGTGGCCGAACTTTTTCCTGGCAACCGCGAATAAGACCTCTACGGCGGGGGGATCGCCCCTCCCCGAATTTAAAAACAAACGGAAATAGACTAGAGCGAAACAAGAGTCCGTCCCAGAGCAGGTGCTAACATCTTAGGTGTGGGGTGTGAGGTCTTCAGGTGCGAGGTACGAGGTGCAAGGTCTGAGGGATTAGGTTTGGACTGGTAACTGGTGTACGGGCGTTTCGCGAAACGCCCCTACGAATACTGGTCACTGGTCACTGGTCACTGATTAGCCCCCCAATCCCCCAAATCCCTAACTCCCCTCTTAAAACTGGTCACTATTTCCTCCCTCTACCCCTAAAATGCGGGTGCTTTCTACCCGAGCGGCACAGTATCTCCCCACCGCTTGACCCCTTGCTCTGCAATGATTGACGACCATCAACTCAACGAGTTGCGCGAGTGCTGTCGCGACGAGGCCGCGTTCGATCGCGCCAAAAGTCTTCTCGGCCTCGACGACAAAGCCGACAATATTCGAGGCTTCGTAGCGCTTTCGGCATCTCGACAGCAAGCCTTAAGCGGAACGATCGCTCGCATCCGCCAATCGGTGGATCTCCATCAGATCTTACAGGCGACCGCAGCCGATATCCGCCAATTATTAAAAGTCGAGCGTGCCGTCATCGTCCGCTTGGATCCCCGCAAAGGGGGACGCACAGGAGAAGTCATCGTCGAAGAAACCCGTTCCCCAGTGGCCTCGACGGCCAAGACGATTACCCTGGTGGGGGCAGGGGGTTTGGATGAAGCCCACCTAGACACCCTGCGATCGGGGCAGGTGCTCGCCCTCGAGGATATGTGTCACACCTGTTTTTATACCAGTAATGTCGGGTCGCAAGCCATGGCTCCGCTCATGGGCCGGGAGGGCATTTGGGGGATCCTGTGGGCCGTGGAAAACGAATCGCGTCCCTGGAGTCAGGCCGATGTGGAATTTATGAAGCAAATGGCGCTTTATTTAGAAGTGGCCATCGATCGCAGCGAACTGCTCAACCAAGCCAAAGGACAAGCCTACCAACTGCTGAAAGCAGCGAAGCGGGAGCGAGCGTTGGCGGTGACGGTGGACAAAATTCGCGCCTCTTTAGATATCGATACCATTTTCGATACCACCACCCACGAAGTGCGGCAGTTGTTAGGAGTCGATCGCGTGGCGGTGTACTATTTTAATCCCGATTGGAGCGGTGCGTTCGTGGCCGAATCCGTGGCCGAAGGCTGGTCGAATTTGATCGAGAAACAAACCCAGATCGATCGCCTCTCCGAAAGTATCAGTCAGTGTGAGGGAATGGAAAAGCTGATCGAGCGCCATCGGGAATCGGCCGATACTTACTTGCAAGAAACCCAAGCCGAGCGCCTGAAAAGAAAGGAGACGTTTGCAGTTGACGATATTTACGATGCGGGTTTTTCTCGCTGTTATTTAGACGTGCTCGAACAGTACGAAGCGCGGGCTTACGCGATCGTTCCTATTTTCTTAGGGCAGAACCTGTGGGGAATGCTAGCAGCCTATCAAAATTCGGGATCGCGGCATTGGGAACGCCGAGAAGTGGATTTGCTCGTGCAAATTAGCGGTCACTTAGGCGTGGCGTTGCAGCAAGCCGAGCTCCTAGAACAAACCCGACTGCAAACTAAGCGAATGTCCCAAACCCTGCGAGATTTGCGCCACACGCAAGCGCAGTTGGTGCACAGCGAAAAAATGGCGGGTTTGGGTCAATTGGTGGCGGGTTTGGCTCACGAAATCAACAATCCGGTTAACTTTATTTCGGGAAATTTACTCCCTGTCAACGAGTATGCGAGAGATCTGCTCGATATTTTAGCAGCCTATCGAGAGCGCTACCCCGATCCCGACGAAGACATGAAAGAACTGTTAGACGAACGGGATATCGAGTTTATTGTTGAGGATTTACCCAAGATTCTAGATTCGATGAAAATGGGGGTCGATCGCATTCGCGAACTGGTGCTTTCCTTGCGAACCTTCTCGCGTCTGGACGAGGCGGATACAAAAACCGTTGACATTCACGATGGCATCGATAGCACGTTGTTGATTTTGCGCCATCGCTTGAAAGGGAAAGGCGATCGCCCGGAAATTAACGTGATTAAAAACTATGGAGATTTGCCGTTGGTTAAATGCTATCCGGCCCAACTCAATCAAGTGTTTATGAACATTATCAGCAATGCGGTTGATGCCCTAGAAGACCGCCAGAAAAAGGCGATCGCGGCCAATGGCAATGCCAGCCAAATTCCCGCGCCGGAAATTTCCATTTCGACGGCGATATGTAAGGAAAATAAAACGCCGAATAGCGATCGCGTTGCGATTCACATTGTCGATAACGGCCCCGGCATTCCCGAACAGGTACAAAACCGCATTTTCGATCCCTTTTTTACCACCAAAGATCCGGGTAAGGGCACGGGGTTAGGACTGTCGATCGGCTATAAAATTGTTGTCGAAAAACACGGCGGCAATCTTGAATGTCGCTCCCAACCGGATAAAGGCACGGAATTTATTATCGAAATTCCCATCAACGAACCAGAGGACAATCTCTCGCAGTTAATGTCATGAAAAACGCGCTGTGCATCGTCGGTACGGATACAGAAGTCGGCAAAACCATCGTCACTAGCGCTTTAGCAGCCTACTGGCAACGATACCACCACGATCGATCGCTGGCAATTTTTAAGCCCGTCCAGTCCGGGGTGGGCGATCGCGAACGCTACGATCGCTGCTTCGAGACTCAACAAACTCTCGACAGCATTACGCCGCTATTTTTTTCGACCCCGATCGCCCCTCCTTTGGCAGCCGATCGCGAGGGGAAAGCGATCGATTTGGCTCGGGTCTGGAACGCTTTTTGTCAACTCCAAAATAGCCGCGATTTTGTCCTAGTTGAAGGGGTCGGCGGTTTGGGATCGCCCGTGACCTGGGAACTAACAGTGGCCGATCTGGTACGCGACTGGCGTTTACCTGTGGTGTTGGTGGTTCCAGTGCGCTTGGGGGCCATTTCTCAGGCGGTGGCGAATGTGGCCTTGGCCCGTCAGTGCGGTTTGGATCTGCGCGGTATCGTTCTTAATTGTGCCGATCGCCAAGGCGAGAATGAGGTCGCCGATCTGGCCCCAGCCCGTTTGATTGAAACCCTGACGGCGACTCCCGTGTTAGGGTGTTTGCCCTATTTAGAAGATACGGAAGATGGAGAAATGCTGGCGCGATCGGCGGCGCAATTGGATTTAGAACGGTTGTTGGGGGGCGCGATCGCGCCCCGATAACCTAAACCAGCGTCAAATTGGGATACGCTACCACCAGATCGTCGGACGAGAGGGTATCGCCAGAGGCTTGTGGAGTCCCCAGCACCTCGATCGCCAACAGACGATCGCTCGACACGCCGCCAATGGTACGCAGCGCTTGCGTCAACTCTTCCGTACCGTTGACCTTCGGCAGATCCAAATTGCCTTCGACTCCAGCTAAAATTGTCACCACCACGTACTCGCCGGGAGGACGTTCGGCCAGATCCCCATTGCTGTCGCCGGGAAGTTCGGCTTTGGGGCTGTCTCCGCCCAGTTGAGCGTTATAATTAGAGAGGGTTTCTTCGCTAAACTTGCTGCTCTCGGCGATCGACCATTGGTTGAATTGAGCCTCCGCCGCATTCAAGCGCGTTTGTTGGCTGTCCGTCCCGCCGTAAGCGAAATATTCCGGGTGGCGCAATAGCGATAGCGTCGCTTCTTGCAACACTCGCGCCCGTCCCGAAGCCGATCCCGTGTCCGCGCTGCGGGCTAAATTGTCCAGTTCGGCTTGCAATTCGCGGGCTTCAGCGAGTAAACCGACTTGCACTTTCGCCACCGACACTTTCGGGTTGTCCGAAATTACCGTGTTGTCGCCACCGCCCGCATTGCGGAAACTACGAACCAAGAAATTGGCGATCGCGATGACAATAAATAGCGTAAACAAGCCGCCGAAACCGCCACCAAAGCCGAAAAAGGGAATCAAAAACGGAAACCCGAAACCGCCACCGTAACCGTAACCGCCACCGGGCGATCGTTGGTAGGTACGGCTAGGAGCATTGAAACTGCGACTGGGGGCCCGAAACGACCCACCGCCAATGCGACCGCCCGATCGCGCAGCCAAGGCCCCGTCGGCCTGCTGCAAGGCGAGAACGAGGACTAAAACAAAGATAAACAGAGGTTTGGCCAAAGATTTGGCGATCGAGATAATTTTGCGACCCATAGAAGTCATCTTGTTGATGTCAAACTGAGAAATTTTGCTTACTTCTATTTTAGCGGAATCGAGCCGCATCTAACTTTAGTAGGGTGGGCAATGCCCACCCAACCCACTAATCTTGGGGTAAGAGATCCTTAATCGTATTCACGAACTCCTGGCGATCGACGACGGGTTTAGAGAGGTAGGGCATTAGTAGGGTGGGCGATGCTTTAATCTTGAGGTAAGAGATCCTTAATCGTATTTACGAACTCCTGATGATCCACGACAGGTTTCGAGATGTAGCCATCGGCTCCACTTTTAGCCAAAAAGGCCTCCTTATCCCCCGCCATGGCGTGCGCCGTCACTAAAATGATCGGCAAATTTTGGGTTTGGGGGTTAGACTTAAGGATCTGAGTGATGCGGATCCCGTCAACTGGCTTGCCTTGATACATACTGTGGGAGAGGGAGACATCCATGAGGATAATATCGGCTCCGCCCGCTTCGGCGATTTCCATCACCTCTTCCACATTTTCGGTATGCTTGACTTCTAAGCCGCCCCGCTTGGTCAAAATTTTAGAAAAGACCCGTGCGTTTACTAAATCGTCCTCAACAATCAGAACGGTTTTCATCGAAAATACCTTGTGTGCGCTCTTTAAGTGAAGCCAACGGCAAACCCAGTCCGGAGCCATCGGAGTTGAACTTTTCCCGATCGAGGGGGAGAAGTGGGGCCAGCCGCGTCGGGGACGCACTCTGCCACCATTAAGTTATTGTAGCGGAGAAGGGGGAGTTGGGGAGTTGGGGAGTTGGGGAGTTGGGG
>CAKZKB010000217.1 GCA_937121005.1 uncultured cyanobacterium
TGTTTCCATCTTGGTGGTATTTATTGCCGAGGATGGTGTCGCCGTGCGATTCTTTTTCTGCCATAACCTTTACAATTGTTAGTAACTCGCTCTTTTCGCGGCGTTCGTCGTCTAGGCGTTGTTGGTAAAATTCGACTTGCTCGCCTTTGAATTGTAGCTGTTCTCGATAGCGATCGTCAAGTGCTTTTAGTTTTGCTTCGTATTCTTGCTTGACATATCGCTCGATTTCGGCTTTATTGGCTTCAGTCGGAACTTCCAAGCGGACAACAAACGCGCCGCCTTTTCGCTCGATCGCCTGAATACCTATCTCGTCGCTGTTAATTTCTTGTCGAAGCTGCTGAAAGGTTTCTAAAAATGTCCCCCACTCGATACCGTCGCTGAAGATCAGATCGACGGTTTCTAGCATAACTTGAAATAATTTAGCAAACTCACCGGGTGCGAAGGTTTTGTTGGGATCGTGAGGACGGCGATCGTAAAATTCTAGTTTTGTTCCTTGATGAATCCATTTTGACTTCAAATAAATGTAATCGCAAATGACATCATTAAAATTTGTCTGGTCATTGATATTCCAGTCTTCAATGCAAGCTCCTGTAAGCGTAGCTTTTTCAAAGTTAGTTTGTAACGCATGAACTGCCATAAGAGCCGTTTTACTCAGATTGGCTTCACTGAAGTTGGCTCTACTGAGATCGGCTTCGCGTAGATCGGATTCGCTTAAGTTGGCTCCAATTAGTTGAGTTTTAAATAAATCGGCTCCACAGAGATTTGCTCGACTGAAATTGGCTTTTCCGCAATTAGCACGACTGAGGTTTGCTTCAAAGAGATCGGTTTGAAATAATTTTGCTCCGCATAAACTAGCTTTAATCAGCTTGACTTGAATGAGATTTACTTCACTGAGATTTGCTCTATTCAAATTGACTCCGCAAAGGTCCGCTAGGCTGAGATTTTCTCTACAAGGAATGATTCCACTAAGATCGGGACGAATAAATAAGTTCTCTTTCCGCCATCGATTCCAGCCTCCGACTCCTTGCTCCAAAATTGCTAAATGTTCTGGATTTGCCATTGTCATAACTCCATTTGTAACCAGTTTGGTTGTAAGGATTCAGGTATGCTAGGCTAAACGGGTGTAGAAACCCGGTTTCTCGCTTATAGCCAGACAAACTCCGAGTTTCTCCCTTCAGAAACCGGGTTTCTCTGTACCACCTGAATGCTTACGTTTGGTTTAGTGTTTAGTAATGGGAGCATCTTGCTCCCGATAACAACCTAAATTTCCTCTGGATCGATTCCTAGCGATCGCAAGCGATCGGCCAATCGTTTGGCTCGTTCCTCCGCTTCTTTCAGGGTTCGCAAATACTCTCCCGTTACCGGATTAAAAAACCGCAGCCGTCCGTCTGGAGAGAGTCGCATCTCTAACCCTAGCACTTGCGATGGGAAAGATAGCGTCCCGTCCTCAAACCGAGTGGGGATCAGGGGTTCGTAGCGATCGCCGACCAACCGCCGCCCCTTCAAAGCCGGTTTCAAATAATCCCCCGTCGGATCGTATTGGAAATACTCTGTCACCCCCATTTGAGCGTAGGTATCGGGCTTATCTTTCTCATCCTTATGCCGGGTGCTGGCAGAGGTAATCTCTAAAACCCAGTCAGGCGTTTTACCGCCTTCCTCCCAAACTCGGTAACTGGTTCGCTCCCGTTTCTCAACCCCAAAAATAACAAACACATCTGGAGAAACCACCGCATCGGGTACGCCTCGCTCGTAAGAGAGCCACAGATTTCCAGAAACATAAACATCGGCTCGATCTTCAAAGAAAAGCTCTAGCGCATCCGTTCCATACGCTAAATACTTGCGAGCGGGATCGCTTTCTGCCATGGGAGCGCCGTCCGGTTCGGGATAAACAATGGGTGTTTTGAGGGAACTGTAGGTCATCTCAATTTCGGATTTTAGATTGAGCGATCGCGTCTTATTTTATCACAACAATCGAAAAAAAAGCAACAGTACGAACGGGAAAAACATCGTTTACACGATCGGAATGGTAAAATGGAACGCACTACCGCGATCTTTTCCTTCCGACTCCGCCCAAATTTTGCCCCCCAAACGTTCGACAACTTGCCGACAGATTGCCAACCCCAAACCCGTCCCGCCTGTGGTGCGGCGCAAGGCTCCTTCTTCTTGGTAAAACAAGTCGAAAATCACCTCCAAACGGCTCGGTTCGATGCCCCGTCCTGTATCCGCGATCGTCACTTCTAGATACTTTTTGCTTTTCTTGCGAGCGCTGACGGTGACTTTTCCATTCGCTGGGGTAAACTTAGAAGCATTGTCAATAATTTTGCTCAACACCTGCACCAACCATTCGCCATCTGCCCGCACTAGCGGCAAATTCGGAGATACTTTAGTGGTGATGTTCGGTAACTCATCTTTGTTGCGACGGACGCGAACGCTACTCATGGCCAACTCCACGCATTCAACTAAAGAAAGGGGTTCGATATTCCACTCGACGCGGCCGCTTTCAAACCGCGACAAGGTGAGGAAATCTTGCACCAATTCTCGCAGGCGATCGGCATCGGATAATGCCGTATCGAGCATCACTTGCCGCAGTTGCGGATCCATATCCGGTTCGTTGGCTAGACTTTCTAAGCAGATTTGAATCGTCGAAAGTGGAGTCCGCAATTCGTGTCCGGTAATGGCGATCAAATTGCTGCGCGTCCGCTCTAATGCTGCCAATTGTTGGTTGAGATCTTCGAGGTTGGCGTGGGTTTGAGCTTGGATCAGTGCCACCCCAACGCGAGTGGCGATCGCCTCGACCATGGCCAGTTCGTCCTCTTCCCAGACAGCAGGTTCGGCCCCGCACTGGTGCAGTTCCACCATGCCCACCAACTCAGTGCGATACAGTACCGGAACCATGAGCCAGCCGCCGATAAACCAGCGATCGAGCCGTTCCGAGAGAGAAGAGGCTTGTAACGCTTTCAACAGGTCGCGATCGCCCTTGGTTTCCCCTTTCCCGCGCGTCTGCTGCAAGTACACCCGCTCTTTGGTACGGACGACGGCCTGGAACAGGGGATTATCCTGTAGGGGCCAGGTCTGGCCGGCCAGCGACCCGACGGGTTTGCCTAAATATTCGTGCTGAATGTCGGCCGTTTCGTCAGTGGCTTGGCAGCGATAAATCAGACAGCGACAGGCTTCTAGGGCCTGACCCAATTCGCGTGCGGCAATTTCGAGCACTTCATCGGGATCCAGGGAACCGCGCACGGCGGCGGAGATAGAGTTCACCAGCCGTTCCTTGCGTTCCTGGGCCGAAATGGAGCGATAGGCTTTGAGGAGTTTGTACTGTCCCGCTTGCAGGTACGTGACCAAACGCTCGACGAAGGGTTCGGGATCGGAGGGGGCAATTTCGGGTTTTTGGCGGGAACGCGATCGCGTTTTGGTGGCGATCCCGTAGGTAATTTTGGCTTCGGCGACCCGATCGCCCAGTTGGGGCCGGTAGTCCGCAGCGCGATCGAGCAACAGTTCGGCCGCTTTCAGACAGGTGGCGCGATCGAACGTCCAGATCCCCTCAAATCGCCGGGAGGAGTCGATATCGAACGGTGGCGGTTCTAACTCCTCTGTCTCCGTTGTCGCCTCTTGGCACTCGCGACAGATCAAGCAGGAGGTGTAGTACGGGTCGATCGTCACCAAATGCCACTCTTGCCCTAGGGGATCGTCAAGATCGAAGGAAATAAACTCGTAAGCAGCATCGGCTTCGCGACTAGAGTTGCCCTCCTGACCCGCAAAAACGTATACTTGCGGCGTAATTCGGGCCAGGCGCTGGTAGCGGCTGGCCTCTTGACGGTAAAATCGCTCTCGCTGAAAACTGGCGATCGTCAACGGTGGCATCTGGGACGCGACCGGCGGCCCTGCGAGGATGCGGTCTTCCATGGCATGAGACAGGGCCGTTAGCGAAGACTTAAAATAAATTTGCGATCGCAGGTGGGGGATGGCTTGCAGCAGATCTTCCAGAATGGAAGTAGAAACGCTCATTCAAGATAGCCCGTCTAACTCAGTTGACGATCGCGTACCGGGCCGTAGCACAGTACGCCAATTCCATTGTGACTGAAAACTGGCCCGTCATATCAATTTTAGATTTTAGATTTTAGATTTTGGATTAACCAGTGCGAGCAGGCCAAGTGTCGCTCATCCAGGGACTTGGGTTGGTGCTTTGCGGTTGCAGTTTTTAACTGTCTTAAAATAACTTAAAATAAAACGAATACGAAGCGGACGCGCCTCAATGGGGGAGGGTCGTCCGCTATCTTTAGTGAGTTCGATTGTTAGAATCGTGGTGTCGAGCATGGTGACATTCTACTCTCTATAGGGTTTCCAACCAGTCGTAGATTCTATCCAATTGTTCGATTGTCACTAAGCCGTATTGCCACAAAATCATCGGTAACGGGCCGGGATCTTGCTCTAAATGTTTGAGCGCCACGTCGATCGAATCTTTTGATAGGGCTAAGTCGCGCTCTAAAAAGTGAAGCAGTTGCGGATAGGTTGCTGACATGGTGGGTTGTCCTCCTCAATATATTTTGTATATAGTTTGTGGGTTTAAGGCCGCGATCGCATCCTCCTATAGGCACTTCTTTTATCTGTCTACCGACGATCGCGTCGGTGGCCAGGCTATAAAGGGGCTCCACCGGACGGGGCATCCGGTGTAGGAACGATATCGCGCGTCGCTTGCAGGCGGATCGCTACATTAACAGATTCCAGTCGCAAATGGGAGAAGTTTTGGCAATATTCTAGTACATTTTTGCGAACTTGTGTGAAGTTTCATTAAAGTACGGATCCACCGCGATAGAGCTATTGTACGCGGTCACACAGATTTAGGTGCGATCGTCCGCACATTGGAAGTGAGATCGCGATCGCAACTGGGGCCATTCAGTCGCTTCGCTCCAATTCAAAATTCAGAATTCAAAATTAAGAATTCAAAATAAAGATAAATCGTCCAGATCGGGTCAGATCCGGACGATATGTATCGATCGGTTCAGCCAGAGATCTTTAATTCTGAACTCTGAACTCTGAACTCTGAACTGGAGCAAAGCGACTAACTGCCACCTCTTTCGCAGGGGAAATAGAGGCTTGTAAAATCGGCGATCGCTGCACGGATGCCTTGGCCAAATCGATAGGCGGGTTGGCTAAAATTCCCACCAGAGAAGTGGCCACCAATGCTAAAACAATCCCGACTTGCAAGGGACGCATTCCCGGTAAATTCCAGGAAACTTCCGGGTAGTTTTTCACCGTCTCCGACATTTCGTGGGGTTCTTTGACCACCATCATCTTGACGACGCGGATGTAGTAGTAAATCGAGATGACACTGGTGATTAAACCCAACAGTACCAAACCGTAGAGTTCGGCTTGCCAACCGGCCCAGAACAGGTAGATTTTACCGAAGAAACCCACAAACGGCGGGATCCCTCCTAACGACAGCAAGCAGATACTTAATGTCAGGGTCAGCAGGGGATCCTTTTGATACAATCCTGCGTAATCGCTGATGCGATCGGTTCCCGTTCGCAAGGAAAACAAAATCACGCAAGCAAAGCCGCCTAAGTTCATAAACAAGTAGGCAAACAGATAGAAAATAACGCTGGCGTAACCCGATTCGGTTCCGGCGATTAAACCAATGAGAACGAAACCAGCTTGGGCGATCGACGAGTAAGCCAGCAGCCGTTTCATGCTGGTTTGTGCCAAAGCAACGGCGTTGCCTAAAATCATGCTCAAGACCGCTAAAGCGGCAAAAATGAAATGCCACTGCTCGGTCAGCGAGCCAAATGCTGTCACCAACATTCGCACCGCAAAGGCAAATCCGGCCGCTTTCGATCCCACAGAAAGAAAGGCAACAACGGGAGTCGGCGAACCTTCGTAAACGTCAGGAGTCCACTGATGAAACGGAGCCGCCGACAGTTTAAATGCAATCCCGCAGATGACAAAAACTAAGGCCACTACAGGGGCGATCGCGGGGGTTTCAATTTGCGAAAGGGCGATACCAATGCGATCGAGTTGGGTTTCTCCCCCTGCCAGTCCGTACAGCAACGACGCACCGTAGAGGAACACGGCAGAACTCGCCGCCCCGATCAAGAGGTATTTTAACGCGGCTTCGTTGGAGCGGACATCGCCTTTAGTATATCCCGTCATCAAGTAAGAGGCGATACTGAGGGTTTCTAAGGCGATAAACACTGTCACCAGTTCGCTGGCTCCGCAGAGAAACATACCGCCGATCGTCGCTGCAAGCAAAATGCTTAAAAACTCCGACAGCGACGTGCCGCTTTGCCTCACGTAGCTAATGGAAACCAGCACCGTGATAATGGTAGACAGTACCACGATACCGCGAAAGACAATACTGAGAGCATCGCCGTTAAAGGCTCCTAAAAAGGCGATGGTGTCGCTGGTTCCATTCCACTGGACGAATAAGGCCGCGATCGCCCCTAAAAGCCCGACAATGGCAACGTAAGGCAACCAACTAGCAGATTTTCGCCCAGCAATTAAATCGCCGACGAGCACCACCAATAACGTCAGAGTAACGATCCCTTCAGGAATAATTGTCCCAGCATTTAACTGGGACGCAAGAGTCACAACATCCATGATTTTGGTAATTTTGGGATTGGTATTGGCTAAAAGTTTGGAAATCTCGTAGGTTGGGTAGAGGAACGATACCCAACGCGATTCGGTGGCGGTTGTTGGGTTTCATGCTTCAACCCAACCTACACCTAATCCAAGCCTGCGTTTTCAGCCAGAGGTATTGCTTTGTTCATTGCTCATTGCTCATTGCTAATTGTTCGTTAGTACGCATCTTGGATTTCGTAGAAGTCCGGGGAAATGTAGTCTTTTCGCATCGGCCACCCTTTCCAATCTTCTGGCATTAACAACCGCTTCAGATTCGGATGTCCTTCATACTCGATGCCGTACATATCGTAAGTTTCCCGTTCTTGCCAGTCGGCGGCTTTCCAAATCCAATACACCGAGGGCAGTTTCGGGTTGTCTCGAGGTAAAAAGACCTTGAGTCGCACTTCCTCGGGTTGGGTGATGTCGTCGCCGACTTTAACTAAGTGGTAAAAGCTGACCAGTTCTTTACCGGGGCCAGCATCGTAACCCCCTTGGCATTGCAGGTAATTAAACCCGTAAGCATACAAGGCAGTGGCGATGGGAATCAGCACTTCGGGCTCGAGTTTGATGACTTCTACGCCGAGGTTATCCGGTTCTAAGGCAACGCCTGCAAAACCGTTTTCCGACAGCCAAGAGGCAACGGGGCCGGCGGGTACGGGTTTGTTTTCTTCGGTTTCGGGGGTGTTTTCGTTGTTTTTAGTGTCTTCAGCCACGATTTTCCTCCTGCTTGCGGGCAGATTGTAAGGCGGGGGGAACGGGCATTCCCATTGCGTCGGTGAGTTCTTTTGGCGGCGTATAACGGGCTTCGCTACGCAAATATTCGCCCGTCAGTACAGGATCGACGGGTTTCATTTTGTGGGTGATGGTATGGTAGCGATGGGTTTGTTGGTATTCGCCTCGTTCTTGAATCGATTCGTCGGCGACTTTTTTGCGCAATTTAATAATGGCATCGATAATCGCTTCCGGTCGCGGCGGACAGCCAGGGATGTACACATCGACGGGAATAATTTTATCGACTCCGCGAATTGCAGAGGGAGAATCAACGCTAAACATTCCCCCGGTAATCGTACAAGCACCCATGGCGATGACGTATTTGGGGTTGGGCATTTGCTCGTACAAGCGTACCACGGCCGGTGCCATTTTCATGGTGATGGTTCCGGCGGTAATAATCAGGTCGGCTTGTCGGGGACTGTTGCGGGGAACGAGTCCGAAGCGATCGAAGTCGAATCGAGATCCGATGAGGGCGGCGAATTCAATAAAGCAGCAAGCCGTCCCGTACATCATCGGCCACAAACTCGACAACCTGGCCCAGTTGTAGAGGTCGTCTACGGTGGTTAGAATGATGTTTTCGGAGAGTTCTTTGGTGACTTCCGGCCGTTCGATGGGGTTGAAAAGTTTGTCGTTTTTGGCAACTGTGGTTTCGCTCATTAGAAAATCTCGTGCTTACAATAGCAACATTTAATCGGTCGAGTT